>CANMXH010000049.1 GCA_947501315.1 Caulobacteraceae bacterium
ATGGCACCGAAGGTGTACCAGTAGTTCAGGTTCCGCGGCGTCGGCAGCGCCAGATAGTCAGCGCCGAAGCGGACGATGGGCAGACGGGTGTCGAGCCATTTCTCGATGCCGGTCTTGGGGACGTAGGTGGATTCGTGATCGCTCATCGGTCTCGCCCTCAGCCGATCTTGATGCGGGTGTCGGAGAGGTAGGCGTACTCCGGCACGACAAGGTTCAGGGGTGCCGGACCCTTACGGATCCGGCCCGAGGTGTCGTAGTGCGAGCCGTGGCAGGGGCAGAACCAGCCGCCAAAATCGCCGGTCCCGAAGGTCGGGATACAGCCCAGGTGGGTGCAGTTGCCCAGCACCACCAGATATTTCGAATGGCCTTCCTTGACGCGGTCGGCGTCAGCCTGCGGATCCTTGAGCGCCGACAGCGGGGTGGCCACGGCCTCCTGCAGTTCGCGCGGGGTGCGATAGCGCACGAACACCGGCTTGCCCTGCCATTTGATGACGATCTGCTGGCCTTCCTGGACCTTCGTCATATCGAATTCGATCGACGCCAGCGCCAGGGTATCGGCGGCCGGGTTCATCGAATTGATCAAGGGCCAGGCCAGCATGGCCCCGGCCCCCACGGCGGCAGCACCCGCCGCGATGTGAATAAAATCCCTGCGGTTGGGATCCGGATTATGCGGATCGCCCTGGTCTTCAGCCACCGATTCGTTCTCCTGAGACGTCGACAACAAGGCCCGTTGGACCCGCCGTTTCAACGCTGCCGTTCTTTAGCGACTTCCCGCAAACCATGCCCGGCCCTGACTTGCGGCGCATCGCCGCAAGTCACGCTGCCTCCTGAGAAACAGTCGCAATTCGAGCCGCGACAAGCCTCCGGGCCGCGCGTATGAGGGCCTTAGAATGCGTCTCGCCCTTTTTCAACCGGCCATTCCCCAGAACGTCGGCGCCTGCATCCGATTGAGCGCCTGTTTCGGGGTGGAATTGCACATAATCGAACCCACCGGCTTCCGTTTCGACGACCGGACGATGAAGCGCGCGGCGCTGGATTACGGCCCCCTGGGCCATATGACGCGGCACGCAGACTGGGACGCCTTCCAGCGCGCCAGACTCGAACTGGATGGGGCTCAGGGACGGCTGGTTCTGTTCACGACGAAGGGCGCGACGCCGCTCAATGAATTCGTCTTCCGGCCCGATGATGTCCTGCTGTTCGGCAGCGAACCCTCGGGTGCCCCCGATTTCGTCCACGCCGCCGCCGACGCCCGCGTCGTGATCCCCATCCAGCCCGAGGCCCGGTCGCTGAACCTGTCGGTCAGCGCGGGGATCGCGTTGTGGGAGGGGATGCGGCGGCAAACCTGATCCTTCTCCTGTTGGGTGGAGGAGGCTCGCATGCGAGCCGACGACGGGTGGCCCGAAGGGCCGGATGAGGGTCGGCTCGCCCCGTCGGCTTAAGCCGCTGCTCCGATCGTGCCACGGCTTCGCCGACTGCCGCCGATCGACCCACACCCTTTCGCCTTGCCGATCGCTACGCTCCCGGAGGCTCAAGCCCTCTCCCGGTGGGAGAGGGTTACTACTCCGGTGCCCCCGCCGCCGGCAGTTGCGCCAGGTTCGGCCGCTCCCCGCGCTTGCTCGCCGCCGTCGCCTCAACCGCCCGCATGACCCGCAGCACATTCTCGCCCGCCAGCTTGCGGATATCCGCCTCGGTCCAGCCCCTCGCCATCAGGGCGGCCAGCAGGCGGGGATAGTCGTCGACCCCCTCCAGCCCGACCGGCAGGGCATCCACGCCGTCGAAATCGCCGCCGATGCCGACATGGTCGATCCCGGCCACATCCCGGACATGCTGGATATGGGCCACCACATCGGCGACCGTCGCCACCGGGACCGGGTTCGCCGTCGTCCATGCCGCCAGACCGGCGGTTACCGCCGCGGGGTCGCCAGGGTTCAGCGACTTCAGCCGCGCATCCTCGGCCGAGCGGGCGCTGTTCCAGCGCCGCACCGTCTCGGAGACAAAGCCGGGCACGAAGGTGACCATCACCACCCCGCCGTCCTGCGGCATCAGGCGCAGCACACTATCGGGCACATTGCGCGCATGGCCGGTCACGGCCCGGGCCGAGGAGTGGGAGAAGATCACCGGCGCGTCCGAGACCCGCATGGCGTCCAGCATGGTCTCTTCCGAGACGTGGCTGAGGTCGACCATCATCCCCAGCCGGTTCATCTCGCGCACCACCTCCTCGCCGAACGGCGACAGCCCGCCCCATTTCGGCGCATCGGTGGCGCTGTCCGCCCATGTCGTCGTGCGCGAATGGGTCAGGGTGATGTAGCGGGCCCCGGCATCGAAGAACTCGCGCAGCAGGCCGAGGGAATCGTCGATCGAATAACCACCCTCCATGCCGATCAGGCTGGCGATCCGGCCGCGGCGATGGATGCGCTCAATGTCGGCCGCGGTCGTGGCCAGTTCGAGCACGTCCGGATGGGCGGCGACCAGCCGCTTGACCGTGTCGATCTGCTCGAAGGTCGCCACCGCCGCATCCGGCGGGGTCAGGGTGGCCGGCACATAGACCGACCAGAACTGGCCCCCCATGCCGCCGGCCCGCAGGCGCGGAATATCGGTATGCAGGTCGGTCGAGGCCTCCAGATTGGTCGTCAGGTCGACCGCATGGGGATCATTGCCGTGTTCCTGCCGCAGCGCCCAGGGCAGGTCATTGTGCCCGTCGATCAGCGGCGTCCGCTCCAGAATCCGCCGCGCCTGCGTCTCCCCCGCCGCATCTGCGCTCTGCGCGAGCACCGGACCGGCCATCAGCACGGCGGCGGCGGTGGTCAGAAGAAGGGTGCGGATCATGACGGTCTCCCGGAAAGCAAGGGCGGACAGTGGCAGAGGGGGCGGCGAAGGCAAGCCCGGGGGCCAGGGTCGCTCCCACTGCTATCGTCATTCCGGGCGAAGCGCAGCGAAGACCCGGAACCCAGCGGCGCGCGAGAGCGCGAACCTGTCGGGAGCGCTGTCTTCCTTGACGACGCCCATACGTCCACCGCCGGTGTTTCGCCGCCGTCGCGGCGCCGCTGGGTTCCGGGTCTCCGAGCCGCTGCGCGACTCTCCGCCCGGAATGACGAAAGCAGAAAAGCCAACTACAGGAAGCCCCATGACCCCCACCGACGACCTGACCCTCGATCAAAAGAAGTCCGAAGCCCGCGCCTGGTTCGAGACCCTGCGCGACCGCATCCACGCCGGGTTCGAGGCGCTGGAAGACGCGGCGCCCGCCGAGCTGTTCCCCGGCGAACCCGGCCGCTTCGTGCGCACGCCGTGGGAACGGTCCGAAGGCGGCGGCGGCGTCATGGGGATGATGCACGGCCGGCTGTTCGAAAAGGTCGGCGTCCATGTCTCGACCGTGCACGGGACCTTCCCCGCCGACTATGCGAAGTCGGTACCCGGTGCCGCCGAGGACCCGCGCTTCTTCGCCACCGGCATCAGCCTGATCGCCCATCCGGTCAGCCCGCGCGTCCCGGCGGTGCATATGAACACCCGCTTCATCGCCACGACGAAAAGCTGGTTCGGCGGCGGCGGCGATCTGACGCCGGTCCTCGACGTCGACCGGCGGCAGGACCACCCCGACACCCTCGCCTTCCACGACGCCATGAAGGCCGCCTGCGACGCCCACGACCCCGCTTGGCACGCCAAATTCAAGGCATGGTGCGACGAGTATTTCTTCCTGCCCCACCGCAATGAACCGCGCGGCACCGGCGGCATCTTCTACGACCACCACGACAGCGGCGACTGGAGCCGCGACTTCGCCTTCACCCGGGATGTCGGCGTGAATTTCCTCGACGCCTATTCGGCCATCGTGCGCGGGCGGATGGGCGAGCCGTGGACGGCGGAGGAGCGCGAGGAACAGCTGATCCGGCGCGGCCGCTACGTCGAGTTCAACCTGCTCTACGACCGCGGCACCATGTTCGGCCTCAAGACCGGCGGCAACGTCGAGTCCATCCTCAGCTCGATGCCGCCCGTGGTGAAGTGGCCCTGACAAAGCCCCGGATCCAGGCCCCCACCACACCACGATCATCCGCCGCCTTCAGACTGTCCACCGCCCGCGCCACCAGCGCCGGCTCAATCCGGTCATGCCGTCCAGCCGTCAGTTCGGTCGCGAAGGCCGGGGTGAACTCGGGATGGGGCTGAATCGAGATCGCGTCCTCGCCCCAGGCCAGTCCGGCCAACGGCGTGAAATCGCTACGAAGCAGGACGCGCGCGTCGGCGGGCTTTTCGACCACCTGATCCTGATGCGAGGCCGGAATGGCGACCGTCGCGGCGGCGGGGGTCATCCACGGCTCGGGCGAGGCGACCCGATAGCGATGCAGCCCGACGCCCCAGCCGCGCTCCGATTTCTCGACCCGCCCGCCCAGCGCCTGGGCCATGGCCTGATGACCGAAACAGACTCCGACCAGCTTCGTCCGGCCCTTCGCGGCCCGGATCCAGTCAAGCAGGTCGCTGATCCAGGCATCGGTCTCATAGACCCCCGCCGCCGAGCCCGTGATGATCGCCGCATCGAATGCGCCCGCGTCCGGCCATTCCCCGGCCTGCACATCAAAGGTCTCGAAGTCGAAACTGTCGCCCAGCAGGGTGCGGAACATCGCCGGATAGTCGCCATGGGCGGCGGCCAGCGCCGACGGCGGCGCACCGGTCTGCAGAATAGCGATACGGGTCATTCTGCACTCCTCGATATCACCGATATGGGCGATCGCGCGAGACGACGGAAGGGCGATCCGCTATGGGCCCGCCATGACCGATACCTCCGCCGATCCCGTGGTCCTGATCAATGTCTACACCTGCAAGGCCGAACAGCTGGACACGCTGATGGACCTGCTCGTCGTGATGGTCCGGACCCAGCGCGAAGCCGAGGGCTTCATCTCGGCCACCCTGCATCGCGGCCTCAACGGCAAGGGGGCGGCAGTCCATGCGGTCTGGCGCTCGGCAGCCGACTGGAAGGCCATGGCCCGCGGGCCCGCCGTCAATGCGGCGATGGAGCCGATCATGTCCATCGCCACCTTCGCCCCACAACTCTACGAGGCCGGCGAGTTCATCGAATAGCGGGTCAGCCCGTCATCCACACCTCGGACCGCGCCCCGTCGCCGCCCAGCGTGTTCGCCACCCAGCCACAGACCTCGTTCGCCGCCGCCTCGGCACCCGGCGGCGGATTCAGCACCACCACCGCACAGCCGTTCATCTTCATCGGATCGGTCAACGGCCGCAGCCGCGCCTCGGCCACCAGCATCCGCTTGATGCCCGCCTGGTCCAGACGACGCAGAAAGCCGTCGAACGTCTCCATGTCCTTCAGCGGCGTCCAGATCGCCACCGTCGCCCGGGGATCGGCCCGCGCAACGGCCGCGGCCGTATCGGCGGCGCGATGATAGTCGTCGGGCTGTTCGAACGGCGGATCGATCAGGACGAAGGCACCGGTCGCCTCCGCCGCCCAGGTCCGCGCCTGGTCATAGCCGTCCCCGCCCTGGGCCATGGCCTGTGGATAGGGCCCGAGCGCCTCGGTCAGCAGATCCAGCACCGGCGGATTCAGCTCGAACCCGACATAGCGATCCTCCCCCCCAAGCCGTCCCGCGACCAGCAGCGGCGAGCCCGGATAGAGCTGCGCCCCACCCTCCGGATTCAGCCGTGCCACCTCGCCCGCCAGCGCCTCGATCAGCGGCGGCCGGTCGGCAGCGGCCATCAGCCGGGCGATGCCGGCCTCGGCCTCCTTCGACCGCACGGCATCACCGGTCAGGTCATACAGGCCGGCCCCCGCATGGGTGTCGATCACGCTGACGGCCCCCTGCGCCTGTCGCCGCTCCAGCAGCCAGAGCAGAAGGGCGTGTTTGACGATGTCCGCGAAATTCCCGGCGTGGAAGCTGTGGCGATAGTTCATGGCCCTGCCCTCGACCGGCCCGACGCCCGGGTCAAGTGGGGGCCGCCGCCCGACTCCTCAGGCGGTCGCCCAGTAACCCAGACTACGGGCGCTGACCGGAGCCCGCGTCTCCTGGACCCGTGCGAGGATCGCATCGCGGAAGCAATCCGCCGCTTCGTCGCCCTGAAGCAGCCGCAGCGAGCGGATGATCCGGGTGATGCGGCGGTGATTGTGTTCGTTGGGCATCAACCAGTCATGGGTCGTCCGGTAAAAGGCGATCATGCGATCCCTCGCGCCGGCGAGGGCGATCGGTGCCAGTTCAGACGATCGAATGGCCTGTATGTCGCCGGGTGTCAGGACCGGCGAGTCCGGCACGGCGGTCGATGGCTCTGGCAGGGGAAACAGCCACTGGATGAAGTCGTGCGTCCGATCCAGGGCGATGTCATCCATGGCCACGACTTCGAACACAGTGCGACCGTGGGCATCCGTGCCCTCGCCTTCCAGAAACATCACTATGGGGCTGGCGACCATCATGGGACCTCAGGCAGCCTTGTCCCAGTCGAGCACCACCTTGCCCGACTGGCCCGAACGCATGGCCTCGAAGCCCTCCTGATAACGCTGGTAACTCATCTGGTGAGTGATCAGCGGAGTCAGGTCGAGGCCGGCCTTGAGCAGGCCAAGCATCTTGCGCCAGGTGGTGAACATCTCGCGCCCATAGACGCCCTTGATGGTCAGGGCCTTGAGGATGATCGCGCCCCAGTCGGTCTCCATCGGCTTCGACGGAATACCCAGCATGGCCATGCCGCCGCCCATGATCAGGGTGTCGACGCACTGTTTGAAGGCGATCGGCGATCCCGACATCTCGAGCGCCACATCAAAGCCGACCTTGAGGCCGAGTTCATGCATGACGTCCTTCAGGTCCTCACGGGTCGTGTTCACCGTGCGGACGCCCGGCGCGACCTTCTGCGCCAGCTCAAGGCGGAAATCGTTGATGTCGGTCAGAACTACGGTGCGGGCCCCGGCGTGACGCGCGACGGCGGCGGCCATCATGCCGATCGGCCCGGCACCGGTGACCAGCACATCCTCGCCCAGCAGGTCGAACTGCTGCGCCGTATGCACGGCATTGCCGAACGGATCGAGAATCGACCCTATCTCATAGGGAACGTCGTCAGGCAGTTCGATGACGTTGAAGGCCGGGGCGACGACAAACTCTGCAAAGGCACCCTGACGGTTCACGCCGATGCCGCGAGTACCGGGATCGAGATGGAAATGGCCGGCGCGAGCCGCTTCCGAATTGAGGTCGATGACATGGCCCTCGGCAGAGACCCGCTGGCCGATCCTGAGGCGGCGGTCGACGTCCTTGCCAATGGCGACGATCTCGCCGGCGAACTCGTGGCCAGTGATCATGGGCACCGGGACGTTCTTCTGGCTCCACTCATCCCAGTTCCAGATGTGGATGTCGGTGCCACAGACGGCGGTACGGTGCACCCGGATCAGCACGTCCTCCGGTCCGGCGACCGGAATCGGCGCATCGATCAGCTCCAGGCCCACCTCGGGCCGTGTCTTGGCGAGGGCCTTCATCGTGTCCGACATCAGATAACTCCCAATTCGCGGCCGGCCGTCGTGAACGCAGCGACCGTATGATCAATCTGTTCGAAGGTGTGCGCGGCCGACATCTGGGTGCGGATGCGGGCCTGGCCACGCGGCACGACGGGGAAGGAAAAGCCGATCACATAGACGCCGAGCTCGAGGGCCCGGGCGGCGAAATCCTGGGCCAGTTTCGCATCGCCCAGCATCACGGGGATGATCGGATGTTCACCGGGCAACAGGGTGAAACCGGCCTCGGTCATGGCACCGCGATAGCGGACGGCGTTGGCGAACAGCTGTTGGCGCAAGACGTCTCCCTCACCGCCGCCGGCGATGCGGATGGCCTCGAGGCTGGAGCCGCAGATGGCCGGGGCCAGGGCGTTGGAGAACAGATAGGGCCTGGCCCGCTGCTTCAGCAGGGCAACGACCTCCGAAGTCGCGCAGATGAAGCCGCCCATGGCCCCGCCCAAGGCCTTGCCGAAGGTGCCGGTCAGGAAGTCGATCTCAACCCCGTGGTGGGCATAGGAGCCTCGCCCCTGCGGTCCGAGGAAACCTGTAGCGTGGCAGTCATCGACCATGATCAGGGCACCATAGCGGTCGGCAAGCGCCCGGATGTCCTTCAGCTTCGCGATGTAGCCGTCCATCGAGAAGACACCGTCGGTGGCGATCACGATCTCGCGCGCGCCGTCCGCCCGGGCCTGTTTCAGCTGGGTCTCAAGGTCGTCCATGTCCGAGTTGGCGAAGCGGTAACGCCTGGCCTTGCACAGCCGCACCCCGTCAATGATCGAGGCATGGTTCAGGCTGTCCGAGACGATGGCGTCCTCGGCACCGAACAGCGGCTCGAAAATGCCGCCGTTGGCATCGAAAGCTGCGGCGAACAGGATGGTATCCTCAAAGCCAAGGTAGTCGGCGACGGCGCGCTCGAGTTCCTTGTGGATCTCCAGCGTACCGCAAATGAAGCGAACCGAGGCTGTGCCTGCGCCCCATGTTTGCTGTGCCTCGATCCCCGCGCGGGTCACACGCTCGTCCCCGGCAAGGCCGAGATAGTTGTTGGCGCAGAAATTCAGCACATCCCGACCGCCGACCCGAATGACCGGTCCCTGCCGCGAGGTAATGACACGTTCGGGCTTGGTCAGCCCCTGGGCGTCGATATCGGCAAGTTCCGCCCGGATGCGTTCGTGAAAGCTGGCAGTCATGCGCGCTCCGCTACGCCGTTTCCGGCCGAGATTGAACCCCCGAAGCTGAGTCGTGGTTGCAGCAGCGGGCTGCTGAACCAGCTCGGCCACTGGTCGCAAGGGGCTGAACCGGCGCAGCGCGCCCCGCACCCAGCCCGGATCATGCACGATCCTTAGCCCTGTGGCGTCCCCGTCAGCAAGGCCGAGCTGAATCGGTATCGGCATGGTGCCCGACTGGCCGCTCTCGCAGGCATTGGCGATGGGCGGTCGGTATACCAATGCCCTCGAACGCCAAAGGCCCGGCTCGCGCAAGCACTGCGATTCAGGCCATGAGGATGCGGGGTAGTTTGAAGGTGACGGTTTCATGCTCACCCGCATCTTCGACCACTTCGGCGTCGAAACGCGCCCGCACCGCCTCGACGAGCTCCTCAATCAGCCGCTCCGGGGCCGAGGCCCCAGCGGTGATCCCCAGAGTCGAGACACCTTCCAGCCAGGACCAGTCGACCTGGCCGGCGTCATCCACCAGCCGGGCGTCGCGGGCCCCGGCACGTATCGCTACCTCGACCAGCCGCACGGAGTTCGACGAGTTTTTCGATCCTATCACCAGCACCAGGTCGCAGCCCTGGCCCAGCTGCTTGACTGCCTCCTGACGATTGGTGGTGGCGTAGCAGATGTCTTCCTTGTGCGGGTCGGGCAGCTCGGGGAAGCGTCGCTTCAGCGTGGCAAGGATTTCGGCCGTATCATCGACCGACAGTGTCGTCTGGGTCGCGTAAGCGAGGGGAGCATCATCCGGTCGCTGGAAGGTCTCGGCGTCCATGATTGTCTCGACCAGGCTGATGGCGCCCGGCGGCAGCTGCCCCATGGTTCCGACAACCTCGGGATGGCCGGCGTGGCCGATCAGGATGATATGGCGACCGGCGGCATGATGGCGCTCCGCCTCGACATGCACCTTGGAAACCAACGGGCAGGTGGCGTCGAGAAACAACATCTCGCGCGCCCTTGCCGTCGCAGGTACCGACTTGGGCACCCCGTGCGCCGAAAAAACCACCGGTCGATCATCGGGGCAGTCGTCCAGTTCCTTGACGAAGACCGCACCCATGGCCTTCAGCCGTTCGACGACATGCCGGTTGTGGACGATCTCATGTCGGACATAGACGGGTGCGCCATATTTTTCGATGGCCCGCTCGACGATCTGGATCGCCCGGTCGACCCCGGCACAAAACCCCCGCGGGGTCGCGAGACGTACGATCAGGGCCGGCTTTGCGGGCGGCCGTTCGGGCGCTTGGGCGGTCATCCCCGGAACCTAGTCGTTACAAGCCATCCTCGCCACCGCGCATTAACCGCGCGCGGGTTTGCCGCGCCTCGGTTTAGCCGCTATCAGCAACCAGCGTGCGCTCCGCGTCGGGCTGTCGCCGCACCTCCTCGTTTCCGGAAGAATATTCGATGCGTCGCGTCCTCAAGGTTTCCCTGGCCTCGGCCCTCGCAGCCGCAGCCGTTTCTGCCATGGTGCTTCCGACTGCCGCCAACGCACAGTATCCGCAGGGCCAGCAGAGCCGGCCGGGCCAGAGCCCCGGTCAACGGGAACAGGATGATGGATCGACGTCGGATCGCCCGCGCGCGCCCCGCATCGCGCCCCTGCGCCGCAGCGCCGCCGCCGGCCCCTGCCCCTATGTCAAGGTGCTTTACGATGCCGCGCGATATGTCGAACTGGTCGGCGATCGGGTTTCCATGGCGAATGTCGGCTTCACCGGCGAGATCGAGGGTCTTGTTTCGGACTGCGCCTACCAGTCAGACGAGCCGATCACGGTAAACACCCGTATCCAGTTCAACCTCGGCCGTGGACCACAGGCCCAGGGTGACGGCCGCACCTATCGCTACTGGATCGCCGTGACGGAACGGAACCGCGCCGTGCTCGCCAAGGAGTATTTCGACCTGCCCGTCAATTTCGACGGAGCCAGCACGGCGACCGTGACCCAGGATCAGACCATCGTCATCCCGCGCGCCGAGGCGACCACCAGCGGCGACCATTTTGAAGTTCTGGTCGGCTTCGACGTCACGCCCGCGATGGCCGAGTTCAATCGCAACGGCAACCGTTTCCGCGCCAATGCCGGAACCGGTGCCGCCCAGCCGCCGGCGCAGTAAATGACCGATCTCAGGACTGTTCTGGGCGAAGCGGTCGGGGCCGCCTTCGCCACCGAAGGCGTGGATGCCGCGCTGGCCCGCGTCACGGCCTCCGACCGTCCCGACCTGGCGGACTTCCAGTCAAACGGGGCGCTGGCCGCCGCCAAGGCGCTGAAGGCCAATCCACGCGAGCTGGCGGCCCGTGTCGCTGAACGACTGACGAACGATCCGCGTCTGGCTTCGGTCGAGGTCGCTGGCCCCGGCTTCATCAATCTGAAGCTGGCTGACAGCGCCCTGTCGATCCGCGCCGACGAGGTCGCCGCGGACAGCGCCCACGCCGGGGCCTCGGTGGTCGACACCCCGCGCAAGGTGGTGATCGACTTCGCCGGCCCGAACGTGGCCAAGCCGATGCATGTCGGCCACCTGCGCAGTTCGATCATCGGCGAGAGCCTGAAGCGGATTTTCCGCTTTCGGGGCGACACGGTCTGGGGCGACGCCCATTTCGGCGATTGGGGGTTCCAGATGGGTCTGCTGATCGTTGCCGTCGGCGACGAGGGCAAGGCCCGGGAGTTCCTGACCGAGGGCGACGGCCCCTTCCCGACCGAGAGCCCGGTGTCGCTGGAGGACCTCGAGCGCCTCTATCCGGCCGCTGCGGCAATGGCCAAGGAAGACCCTGTGTTCCGCGACCGCGCACGCAAGGCGACGGCGGAGCTGCAGGGCGGCCGTCCAGGCTACCGCGCGCTCTGGACCTATTTCGTCGCCGTCAGCCGCACCGCGCTGGAACGCGAGTTCGGCGCCCTCGGCGTAACCTTCGACCTGTGGAACGGCGAGAGCGATGCCGACCCGGTGATGGCCGAGATGATCGCCCATCTGGAAGCTAAGGGCCTGCTGGTCGAGGATGACGGTGCACGGGTGGTCCACGTCGCCCGCCCCGGCGAGACACGGAATAAGAAGCTGGCTGATGGCTCGGTCATCGAGGCACCCAGCCCGCCGCCGCTGCTGGTCATCTCGTCGGAAGGCTCGGCCATGTACGGCACGACCGACCTCGCCACCATCCTCGACCGCCGCAAGGCCATCAATCCCGACCTGATCCTCTACGTCGTCGATGAAAGGCAGGCCGAGCATTTCGAACAGGTGTTCCGCGCCGCCTATCTGGCCGGCTATGCCGCCGAGGGCTCGCTGGATCACCTCGGCTTCGGCACCATGAACGGGCCGGACGGCAAACCTTTCAAGACCCGCGCCGGCGGGGTGCTGAAGCTGCACGACCTGATCACCATGGCCGTGGAAAAGGCGCGCGAGCGGCTGCATGAGGCGCAGCTGGGCGAGGACCTGACCGGGGCCGAGTTCGAGACCATCGCCCACAAGGTGGCCGTCGCAGCGCTCAAATTCGCCGACCTGTCGAACAGCCGGACCACCAGCTACGTCTTCGACCTAGACCGGTTCATGAGCTTCGAGGGCAAGACCGGGCCGTATCTGCTGTACCAGGCCGTCCGGATGAAATCCCTGCTGCGCAAGGGCGCGGACCAGGGCGCGACACCGGGCCCGATCGTCATCGCCGAACCGGCCGAGCGCGATCTGGCCCTGACGCTGGACGCATTCTCCCAGGCCGTGACCGAGGCCTATGAAAAGCGGATGCCGCACATCATCGCCGAGCACGCCTATCGGCTGGCGCAGGGCTTCTCGAAATTCTACGCCGCCTGCCCGGTGCTGATCGCCCCGGACGCTGCCACCCGTGACTCGAGACTGGCCCTGTCGAAGGCCGCGCTGGACCAGCTGGAAACCGCTCTGGCCCTCCTCGGGATCGACACGCCGGAGCGGATGTAGGCTAGATTGACGGCCCCCGGAGGGAGACCGCCCATGTCGCTCGACACCTATATCGCCGGCCTGCCCAAGGCGGAGCTGCACCTGCATATCGAAGGCAGTCTCGAGCCCGAACTGATGTTCGAACTGGCGCAGCGAAACGGCGTGGCCATTCCGTTCGACAGCGTCGAGGCGGTTCGCGCGGCCTATGACTTCTCCAACCTGCAGGACTTCCTCGACATCTACTACGCCGGGGCGAATGTCCTGCTGACGCGGCAAGATTTCGAGGATCTGGCCTTCGCCTATTTCCGGCGCGCCGCCGCCGACAATGTCCGGCACGCCGAGATCTTCTTCGACCCGCAGACCCATACGGACCGGGGCGTGCCCTTCGGCGTCGTGGTCGAAGGCCTTGTAGCGGGCATGGAACGGGCGAAGACCGAACTGGGCGTCACCTCCGGTCTGATCCTCAGCTTCCTGCGCCACCTCAGCGAAGCGGAGGCCTTCGCCACGCTGGAGGCCGCGAAGCCCTGGCTGCACCATTTTGTCGGGGTCGGTCTCGACTCGTCTGAGGTCGGCCACCCGCCGTCGAAATTCGAGA
>CANMXH010000050.1 GCA_947501315.1 Caulobacteraceae bacterium
AGCTTCCTGCGCCACCTCAGCGAAGCGGAGGCCTTCGCCACGCTGGAGGCCGCGAAGCCCTGGCTGCACCATTTTGTCGGGGTCGGTCTCGACTCGTCTGAGGTCGGCCACCCGCCGTCGAAATTCGAGAGCGTGTTCGCCGCCGCCGGCGCGCTGGGCCTCAAGCGCTGCGCCCATGCCGGCGAGGAAGGGCCGCCGGCCTATGTGCGGGAGGCGCTCGATCTGCTGCACATCGACCGTATGGACCACGGCAACCGGTCGATGGAGGACGAGGCGCTGATCCAGCGGCTGGCCGCGTCGCGGATGACGCTGACCGTCTGCCCGCTGTCCAACCTCAAGCTCTGCGTGGTGAAGGACCTGAAGGACCATCCCGTGCCCGAGATGCTGCGTCGTGGCCTGCACGTGACCCTGAACTCTGACGATCCGGCCTATTTCGGGGGCTATGTGAACGAGAACTACCGCCAGCTGGCGCAAGCCGTAGGGCTGACGCGGGAGCAAGTAACCTTGCTGGCGCGCAACAGCTTCGAGGGGTCGTTCCTTGGCGAGGCCGACAAGGCTGCGCGGATCGCCGAAGTCGAGGCCTGGGCCGGCCGTTCCGCTTGACTCGCGGCCAGAGTCGGGGCCTAGGTCCGGTCGCTCTCGCGGGAGAGATCGGAGCCCTTTCGGGGGGTCCGGAGCCGAAGGCGCAACCGCCCCGGAAACGCTCAGGCAAACGGACCGCGAGGACATACGGACGCTGGAAAGTCATCCTTCGGGATGCGCCGACGGAGCAAGACGCCTCACTTGAGGCGCCGAAATCTCTCAGGCTTCAGGACAGCGGGGGCGCGAGGACGGCGGAGCTTTCCGCCCCGGTACGCGACTCTGAAGGCCGACATGACTGACGAAATTCTCAAGACCACGCCCCTCAATGCTGCGCACCGCGCCCTCGGAGCCCGCATGGTCGGCTTCGGCGGCTATGACATGCCGGTGCAGTACGAAGGCGTTCTGGCCGAACACCGCTGGACCCGCGAACACGCCGGCCTGTTCGACGTCTCGCACATGGGCCAGTGCAAGATCACCGGCGAGGACGCCACGGCGCAGTTTGAGCGCTTCGTCCCGGGCGACTATGCGATCCTGAAGGCCGGGCGGCAGAAATACAGCCTGCTCCTGAACGCCGAGGGCGGGATCATGGATGACCTGATGGCCGGCCGCCCCGACCATGACGGCCTCCATGTCGTAGTGAACGCGGGCAACAAGGACGCCGACTTCGCCTTCCTCGAGGCCAATCTGTCCGGCGACGCCAGGTTGACGGTGCTGGCCGACCGCGCCCTGATCGCCATCCAGGGGCCCGAGGCCTCAGAGGTTATGGCCACGCATGAGCCCGTCCTGGCCGAAATGGGCTTCATGGACTGCGCCCGCCTGATGCTGTTCGGCTGCGACTGCTTCATCTCCCGTTCCGGCTACACGGGTGAGGACGGCTACGAGATTTCCGTGCCGGCCGACCAGGCCGAGCGCATCTGGACCACGATCCTGGAGGACGCCCGCGTCAAGCCAATCGGCCTGGGTGCCCGCGACAGCCTGCGTCTTGAGGCCGGCCTGCCGCTGCACGGTCACGACATCGACCCCTCGACCAGCCCGGTCGAAGGTGCCCTGACCTTCGCCCTGTCGAAATCGCGCAAGGAGCGCGCGGATTTCAACGGCGCCGCCCGCATCCTTAAGGAGCTGGCTGACGGTCCGTCGCGGGTCCGCATCGGCCTCAGCGTCAAGGAAGGGGCCCCCGCCCGTGAAGGCGCCGAGATCGCCGACATGGACGGGAACGTCATCGGCAATGTGACCTCGGGCGGCCCCTCGCCGACGCTGGGGCGCAACATCGCCATGGGCTATGTCCCGCCGGAATTCGCCGACCTGGGTACCGAGCTGAAGGTCATCGTGCGCGGCAAGCCCGCCGCTGCCGAGGTCGTCGCCATGCCCTTCGTCGCCCAACGCTACTATCGCAAACCGAAAGCCTGAGGATCGGACCGATGCATTTCTCCAAGGATCACGAGTGGGTTCGCCTTAACGGCGACGTCGCTACCGTCGGCATCACCCAATACGCCGCAGACGCCCTCGGCGATGTGGTGTTTGTGGAAACCCCCGATGCCGGGAAAGTCGTCACCAAGGGCGACGGTTTCGCCGTTGTCGAAAGCGTCAAGGCGGCTTCGGACGTCTACGCCCCGGTTTCGGGTGAGGTGATCGAGGGCAACGCTGCCCTTGCCGCGGCTCCGGAAACCGTCAACGCTGATCCCGAGGGCGAGGGCTGGTTCGCGAAGATCAAGGTGTCCGACACCTCGACCGACGGTCTGATGGACCGCGCCGCCTACGACGCCTTCCTCGCCTCTCTCTGAACCCTTCCCTCCCGCACGGATCTTCCCGCCATGCGCTACCTGCCTCTGACGCCCGATGACCGCTCTGCCATGCTGGCGGCCATCGGGGCCAAATCGATCGATGACCTTTTCGTGGACGTGCCGGAAGCGGCACGACGCAACGGCTTCGTCGACCTGCCGCGCGTGGCAGGCGAACTGCAGGTCGAGCGGGCGCTTGGAGCCATGGCGGCGAAGAACGTCTCGGCGGGGTCGGCACCGTTCTTCTGCGGTGCCGGTGCCTACAAGCACCACGTCCCGGCTACGGTGGACCATGTGATCCAGCGGTCGGAGTTCCTGACCAGCTACACGCCCTATCAGCCTGAAATCGCGCAAGGCACGCTGCAGTATCTGTACGAGTTCCAGACCCAGGTCGCGAACCTGACCGGAATGCCGGTGGCCAATGCCAGCCTCTATGACGGTTCGACCGCCATGGCCGAGGGCGTGCTGATGGCCACCCGCGTGACCCGTCGCAACAAGGCGGTGATCTCGGGCGGGGTGCACCCGCACTATGTCCGGGCGACCGAGACCGTGGTTCATGCCGTCGGCGTCGAGACCCAGGTCCTGCCCGCCGCCGTCGACGCCGAGGCCGATGTCATCGCGCAGATCGGACCCGACACGGCCTGTGTCGTCGTCCAGACGCCGAACGTCTTCGGCACCGCGACAGACGTCTCGAAGATCGCCGAGGCGGCGCATGCCGCCGGAGCCCTGCTGATCGTCGTGGTCACCGAGGCCGTATCTATGGGCCTGCTGAAGTCGCCGGGCGAGATGGGGGCCGACATCGTCGCGGCCGAGGGCCAGTCGATCGGCAACGCCCTGAACTATGGCGGTCCTTACGTCGGCCTGTTTGCGACGCGCGACAAACTGGTGCGCCAGATGCCGGGCCGCCTGTGCGGTGAAACCGTGGACGCCGACGGCACGCGCGGTTTCGTCCTGACCCTGTCGACCCGCGAGCAGCACATCCGCCGCGACAAGGCGACGTCCAACATCTGCACCAACTCGGGCCTGTGCACCCTGGCCTTCACCATCCACATGAGCCTGCTGGGCGAGACGGGGCTACGCAAGATGGCCCTGCTGAACCACGAGAAGGCGCTGGCAACCCGCGACGCCCTGGCCGCCATTCCCGGTGTCGAGGTGCTGACCCCGCGCTTCTTCAACGAGTTCGCGGTGCGCCTGCCCAAACCTGCCGCCGAGGTGGTCGAGGCCTTGGCCCAACATCGCATCCTGGCCGGGGTGCCCTACAGCCGCCTGGCCCCGGCAGCCGGCATGGACGATGTCCTGCTGGTCGCTGCGACCGAGATGACCATGGATGCTGACATCGAAATCCTGGCGAGCGCGCTCGCCAAGGCCTGCGCTTAAGGAGCCCGGATCATGAGCACCATGAACACCGTCGGCCGCCCGACCACGCCGAAGCGCGTCGAGAGCAAGCCCGCTACCCTGACCGGCGGGCGCGGCCTGCTGCAGAATGAGCACCTGATCTTCGAGGGTGACGGCTGGGGCAAGACCGGCGTCGATCTGCCGGAACCGAAAACCGACGGCTCGGACCTTGGCGATCTCGTACGCCACGATCCGATCGGCCTGCCCGGTCTCTCGGAGCCCGAGACGATGCGCCACTATGTGCGCCTGTCGCAGAAGAACCACGCCATCGACCTGGCGATCTATCCGCTGGGCTCGTGCACGATGAAGCACAACCCGCGCCTCAACGAAAAGATGGCCCGCCTGCCGGGCTTCTCGGACATCCACCCGCTGCAGCCGACCTCGACCGTGCAGGGCGCACTGGAGGTGATGGACACCCTGTCGCACTGGCTCAAGACCCTGACCGGCATGCCCGCCGTGGCCCTGTCGCCCAAGGCGGGGGCCCATGGCGAGCTGTGCGGTCTGATGGCCATCCGTGCCGCCCATGAGGCTTCCGGCCAGCATGAGCAGCGTCGCAAGGTGCTGGTGCCGACCTCGGCCCATGGCACCAATCCGGCCACCGCCGCCTTTGTCGGCTACACCGTCGTGGAAGTGGCCCAGACCGACGACGGCCGCGTCGACGTGGCCGATCTCGCTTCCAAGCTGGGCGACGACGTCGCTGCCATCATGGTGACCAATCCGAACACCTGCGGCCTTTTCGAGCGCGACATTCTCGAGATCAGCCGTCTGACCCATGAGGCCGGCGCGTATTTCTACTGCGACGGCGCGAACTTCAACGCCATCGTCGGCCGGGTCCGGCCGGGCGATCTGGGCGTCGATGCAATGCACATCAACCTGCACAAGACCTTCTCGACGCCCCACGGCGGCGGCGGACCGGGCGCGGGTCCGGTGGTGCTGTCGGCAGCCCTGGCCCCGTTCGCCCCGGCCCCCTGGGTCGTGCATGACGCGGATGGCTATCGCCTGATCGAGCGCGAGGAGGACGAGGCGGCACAGGCGTTTGGCCGCCTGTGCGCCTTCCAGGGCCAGATGGGCATGTACACCCGGGCGCTCAGCTACATGATGAGCCACGGTTCGGATGGCCTGCGTCAGGTCGCCGAGGATGCGGTGCTGAACGCCAACTACATCAAGGCCCGGCTGTCGGACGTGATGAGCGCCGCCTTCCCGAACGGTCCGTGCATGCACGAGGCCCTGTTTGACGACGAATGGCTGAAGGGCACGGACATCACCACGCTCGACTTCGCCAAGGCGATGATCGACGAGGGCTTCCACCCGATGACGATGTATTTCCCGCTGGTCGTCCACGGGGCCATGCTGATCGAGCCGACCGAGACGGAGTCCAAGCAGGAACTGGACCGCTTCATCCACGCCATGCGGGCGCTGGCCGAAGCAGCCAAGGCCGGCGACGTCGACCGGTTCAAGGGTGCCCCCTTCCATGCGCCGATGAAACGTCTGGACGAGACCCGCGCCGCCCGCACACCGGTGCTGCGCTGGACCGCGCCTGAAGGCTCGAACATCGCCGCGGAATAGGCGGGGCATTTTGCGCCGGACGGGTCGGACGCCGACCTGTCCGGCCTGACCTCATTCAAACTCGACGAAATCCACAACCAGACCGGGCGTTGGACCATCGTGACCGGTGCCAACATTGGCACCGGCTTGGAGTGCGCAACCCGTCAACGCCTGATGCCGCGAGCGAGTGATGCGGCAGCGACGACAGCGCTCCTGAACGACAACGCCCCGCCGGCGACCGGCGGGGCGTCTTCAGTCTGAATCACATCAGGCGGACGGGTCTTGCCGGCCCGGGAGCTAGTTCAGCCGCGAGCCGATCTGGGCGATGGCGGCATCGAGCAGGGGGTCGGACTTCTGGCCGGCCAGACGGGCGGCGAGGATCTGTTCGGCGGCGCGGGCGGCGAGATCGGCGGCGGCGGTCTTCACCTCGGCCGTGGCCTGGGCCTCGGCCTGTGCGATGCGGCGCTCGGCGAGGGCCTGACGACGGGCCAGGGTCTCTTCGAGCTTGGCCTTGGCCTCGACCTCCATCAGACGGGCGTCGGCCTCGGCGGCAGCGAGCATTTCAGCGGCCTGGGCCTCAGCCTCGGCCTTTTCGGCGCGGATCTGGGCCAGCAGGGCCTCAGCCTCGGCGCGCAGACGGGCAGCCTCGTCAAGCTCGGACTGGATCCTGGCGGCCTTGGCGTCGAGTTGGTCGGCGACCAGTTTGGGCACGCCGACGAAGACGCAGATGCCGAGGAACAGGAACAGACCCGCGGCGACCCAGAGTTCCGGGTTGGCGAGGTCATAGAGGTGCGGATTGAAGAATTCCATCAGGCGGCGCCCTTCACGGCGGCATCGGCTTCGGCGGCGGACGGCGCCTTGCCGGTGAGGCGTTCGACGATGGCGGCGGCGGTATCCGCAGCGATCTTAGCGACATTGGTCATGGCGGCGTCACGGGTCTTGCCGATCGCGGTCTCGGCCTCGGCGATGCGGGCGTTGACGACGGCTTCTTCCTCGGCAGCGCGTGCGTTGGCGGCGTCGGTGACGCGGGCCTTGGCAGCGGTCGCCATCGCGCGGGACCCGGCGCGGGCGGCCTCCACCTCGGCCTTGGCGGCTTCGGCCTGACCGGCGGCCTTGGCCTGGACCTGACGAGCGGTCTGTACGGCGTCGGCGATGGTGGCGGCGCGTTGGTCGATCACGCCACGCAGACGCGGCACGAAGACCTTGGCCATCAGCCAGTAGAGCATGGCGAACAGGAACAGCAGATAGACGATCTGACCGAACCAGTGCTGGAACTCGAACTGCGGCAAGCCGCCCCCGCCACCGCCGTGGGCGGCTTCGGTCGAGGCGTGCGTGTCACCGACGGCAACCGAATGGGGCGCGTCGTGAGTCACTGCGGGTTGAGCGGATTCGGTCATCTGTCGCCTGATGTTTGAGCGGTCGATACGTCAGTCAGCGAAAAAGAAGGCGACCCGGCCGAAGCCGGGTCACTGTCTCAATCGGAAGGACGAAATCAGCTCGCCGACGTCCAGAGCAGGATGCCGATGACGAACGACAGAATGCCGAGGGCTTCGGCCAGGGCCGCGCCGACGAACAGGTTGCCGATTTGCGACCCGGCCGCCGACGGATTGCGCAGGGCACCCGACAGGAAGTTGCCGAAGATGTTGCCGACGCCGATGCCGGCACCGATCATGCCGGTCATGGCCAGGCCGGCGCCGATGGCGTTGCCGGCCGAGACGATGGCGGCGGCGTTGGCGGCGGCGATTTGCGGATCAACCATGGTGTTCAGTCCTGTGAGAGTTGGTTGGTTGGAGAAAAACGGGTGGCTTAGTGATGGTCGCCGAGATTGACCACGTCATTCAGATAGACGCAGGTCAGGACGGCGAAGACGAAGGCCTGGAGGAAGGCCACGAGAAATTCGAGCGCGGTCAGGGCGGTGACCAAGCTGAGCGAGAGCGCCGCGCCCGGAAGGCCCAGAAGGCCCAGGCCGCCGGCGGCGGCCATGCCGCCCAGCGTCACGACGAAGCCGGCGAAGACCTTCAGGGCGACGTGGCCGCCCATCATGTTGCCGAACAGACGAAGGGTGAGGGTCAGGGGGCGCAGCAGGAAGGAGAAGAACTCGATCAGGCCGACCACCGGGCGCATCAGGAGGGGCGCACCGGTCGGCCAGAACAGGCCGAGGAACTTGAACCCGTTCTTCATGATCCCGATCACCACGACCAGGGCGAAGGTGATCACGCCGAAGGTGGCGGTCACGGCAAGCTGCGAGGTCGCCGTGAAGCTGAGGAACATGCCCAGCAGGTTCATGGCGAGGATGAAGGTGAAGACGGTGAAGACGAACGGGAAATATTTCTTGCCGTCATGACCGATGATGGAGTTGGCGATGTCGTCGATCATGCCGAACAGCGTCTCGCCCGCAGCCTGACCACGGCCCGGAACCACCTTGGCACCCGCCGTCACCAACTGGAAGAAGCCGACGACCAGCAGGAAGGCGATGGTCATCGCAAGATGCGAATTGGTGAAGGCCAGGTGCACCGTGCCGACGACGGGCAGGGTCACTTCGCCGAAGTCGAGACCCGGCAGGGGGGTAACCTGGAACTGGTGTAGCGGATCGGCCATCGGGCGATCAGACTCCCTGGTCTTCGTCGTCAAAGGGAACCGACTCTGGCTCCCCATACTGTTTTGCCTCAGCCATCAGACGTTGCGCCGTGCGCCACGCCATCCACACCGAAACGGCGAAGCCCAGAAGGACCCCACCAATGATTCCCCAAGGCGTCGTGCCGGCGAACCGGTCGATGCCGAACCCGATCGCCAGACCGACGAAGACGCCGCCGAACAGATCGGCAAGGATCTTCCAGGCCTGCGACGCTGCCGCCTGACCCGCCGCCTCGTGAGAGATCTGCCGGGCGGTGCGCGCCTCCAGATCGGATGCGCTGGTATGAAGGCGTTTGATCGCCTCTTCGCGCGATTCCGGTGGCAGGGACATAGGGGCCTCAGCGCCTCTCCGCTGACGTCGAAAGACGGGCGTCGAGGAGGGTCTGAATTCGGCGCGGAACCTATAGGCGGGACCCGGTTTGGTCAAGGCGGTCCTCCGACTCATTAGTCTTTTGATATCTCAGAGGATTGTTGCGTCCGTACCGGGGTGTGACGTTATGTTCGTTCGTCCAGATCAGGGGCAGGCCGATGGAGGGGCGGCCGAGGGCGCGCTCGCGTTGCCGGGCTTGCCACTTCTTCTTGATGAAGACCCGGCGCAGGCCGCGAATCCGGCGATCGAGATCTTCGATCATCCGGGCGCGTTCGCGGGGTGACATCTCTGGCCCGGGGTCGGGACGGGGTGGACGGGCTTTGGGCATGCGGTCTTCCGATGGTTTTGAGGGTTGGTGGTTGGTGGTTGGTTGTTGGTGGCTGGCCGGCGCCGGTGGGGAGGGGGCCGCCTGCGCCGCCCTTCCGCGGACAGATGAGCAACCACTAGCCACTGGCCACTGGCCACCTTCCATCCATGCGTCTTCGCTCTCCGGCATCGCTGCCGGAAAGGTCGGGGAGGGTGCGGGGCGGCCGGGCCTCGCCCGGTGCTGTTGTAGAGTTACCGTTTCGACGAAGCAGACCTGCCCCGCGCAGCCGTTTTCCACGCGCCCTCCGGCTGGCGGCCCTTGCTTCGGGCCTTACCGGATCATCCGTCGCGGACATTGCTGCCCGGGACGCGGGAGGGACATGGCACAGCCAGCGGTCCGCTCCATTGGCCCGCGGCGAGCAGGCAGACGCCATCCATCGACGTCTGCAAGGACCCCCGGAGTATCCATCCCCCGGGCTTCATCGCTCGACCACAGCCCGCCGACATCGGGGCGCTGGATCCGACGCCCTCCCCACCGACGGGATGGGAGGAGTCTGGCACGGGCCCCGGCGCGGATGGTTTGTGACGCTGTAATTTTTGAAAGGCGAGCGGGATCAGTGGGTTGGCGGCGCGAGATATGCTGGCAATCGGCGGATTGGTAGCAGAGTGTGTCTCCTCCCTGTTCGCGCAGCGAATGGGGAGGGGGACCATCCGAAGGATGGTGGAGGGGTAAGAAGGGCAGTGCGGCCGGTGCCCCTCCACCCTCCTTCGCCTCTGCGAGGCTTCGGACGGTCCCCCTCCCCATCAGAGATGGGGAGGAGACGGGACTCTAGGCCCTGACCGCGCGCGTCGCCTCAACCCCGAGCGCCTGAAGCGCAGAGGCGGCGATGTGTTCGGCGTTGAGGCCGGCGGTGGCGTACATGGCGGCGGGATTGTCCTGGTCCTGGAAGACGTCAGGCAGGCACAGGGTGCGGATCTTCAGGCCCGCGTCGAGCGCGCCCTTGTCGGAGAGCAGCTGGAGCACGAAGGCACCGAAGCCACCCATGGCCCCCTCCTCCACCGTGATCAGGCATTCGTGCTCGCGCGCCAGACGCAGGATCAGGTCGGCGTCCAGCGGCTTGGCGAAGCGGGCGTCGGCGACGGTGGCCGAGACGCCGCGGGCGGCCAGGGCCTCGGCGGCCTTGAGCGATTCCTGCAGCCGGGTGCCGAGCGACAGGATGGCGACGGTCGTGCCCTCGCGGACGATTCGGCCCTTGCCGATCTCGAGCGGGGCGGCGAGCTCGGGAATCTCGACCCCGATGCCGTCGCCGCGCGGATAGCGGAAGGCCGAGGGGCGGTCGTCGATCTCGAGCGAGGTGGCGATCATGGCGGCGAGGTCGGCCTCGTCGGCGGCGGCCATCAACACCATACCGGGCAGGGCCCCCATGAAGCCGATGTCGAAGGATCCGGCATGGGTACAGCCGTCAGCCCCGACCAGACCGGCGCGGTCCATGGCGAAGCGGACCGGCAGGGACTGGATGGCGACGTCGTGGACGACCTGGTCGTAGCCGCGCTGGAGGAAGGTCGAATAGATGGCGCAGACCGGCTTCATCCCGTCGGCGGCGAGGCCGGCGGCAAAGGTGACGGCGTGCTGTTCGGCGATGCCGACGTCATAGGTACGGGCCGGAAAGGCCTGGCCGAACAGGTCGAGGCCGGTGCCGGAGGGCATGGCGGCGGTGATGGCGACGATGGTGGGGTCCAGCGCCGCCCGCTTGATCAGCTCGGTCCCGAACACCTTGGTATAGCTGGGGGCATTGGAGACGGATTTCGACTGCTGGCCCGAGACCACGTCGAATTTGGCGACCGCGTGCAGTTTGTCGGCGCTCGATTCGGCCGGGGCGTAGCCCTTGCCCTTCTGGGTCACGACATGGACCACCACCGGGCGGTCGGTGATGGCGGCGGCGTTCTTCAGGATGGGGACCAGGTTGTCCATGTCGTGCCCGTCGACCGGCCCGACGTAGTAGAAGCCCAGCTCCTCGAAGAAGGTGCCGCCGACGATCATGCCGCGGGCATATTCCTCGGCCTTGCGGGCGGCGTTGCGGAACGGGCGCGGCAGGTGTTCGGCGACCGATTTTCCGAACCGGCGGAAATTACGATAGGCGCCGCCGGAGACCTGTTTGGCCAGATAGGCGCTCATGCCGCCGACCGGCGGGGCGATCGACATGTCGTTGTCGTTGAGGATGACCATCAGCTGGCCATTGGTCGTCTCGGCGGCGTTGTTCATGGCCTCATAGGCCATGCCGGCGGACATGGAGCCGTCACCGATCACGGCCACGACGCGGTTCTTTTCGCCCTTCTGGTCGCGGGCGGCGGCGAAGCCGAGGGCCGCGCTGATCGAGGTCGAGGCGTGGGCGGCGCCGAAGGGGTCGTATTCGCTCTCGGAACGTTTGGTGAAGCCGGACAGGCCGCCCGGCTGGCGCAGGGTGCGGATGCGGTCGCGGCGACCGGTCAGGATCTTGTGCGGATAGCACTGGTGGCCGACGTCCCAGATCAGGATGTCCTTCGGCGTTTCGAAGACATGGTGCAGGGCGACGGTCAGCTCGACCACGCCGAGGCCGGCCCCGAGGTGGCCGCCGGTGACGGAGACCGCATCAATGGTCTCGGCCCGCAGTTCGTCGGCCAGCTGGCGCAGCTGGGGGATGTCAAAACCGCGCGTGTCGGCGGGAAGGTGGACCTGGTCGAGCAGCGGGGTGTCGGGCATGAAACTCACGTGTTCCTTACGAAATCTTCTCTACCCGTCATCCTCGGGCTTGTCCCGAGGATCAGATGTTCCCGCGCTCGGTGGCCGAATTGGGTCCGCGTTCAGAGAAGCCTTCGGATATCCAGCTGTTCCCAACCTCTGATCCTCGGGTCAAGCCCGAGGATGACGGCCTTGGCTCAGGACCGGCGCTGCAGGACATAATCTACACTGGCCTTGAGGATTTCGGCATCGGGGCCGAAAAGGTCGAGGTGGGCCCGGGCCTGATCGGCGAGATGCGCGACGCGATGCCGCGCCTGGTCCACGCCCAGCAGGGTGACGAAATTGGTCTTGCCGCGGGCGGCGTCCTTGTTGGCCGCCTTGCCCAGGATGTCCTCGTCGCCCTCGACATCCAGCAGGTCGTCGACGATCTGGTAGGCCAGCCCGATGTCATGGGCGAAGCTGATCAGGGCCTGACGGTGGACCTCGCGGGCGCCGGCGATGATCAGGGGTATCTCGAAGGCATAGGTGAACAGGGCCCCGGTCTTGAGCCGCTGCATCCGGGCCACGCCGCCGAGGTCGTCGCGGACGCCCAGCAGGTCGATCATCTGGCCACCGGCCATGCCGCGCGCACCGCTGGCCAGCGACAGGCGGGCGGCCAGTTCGCAGCGCACAGCGGGGTCATCGTGGGTGTCCTCGTGCAGCAGGATGTCGAAGGCTGCGGTCTGCAGGGCGTCGCCGGCGAGGACGGCGGTGGCCTCGTCATAGGCCCTGTGCACGGTCGGACGGCCGCGGCGGACGTCGTCGTCGTCCATACAGGGCAGGTCGTCATGGACCAGGCTGTAGGCATGGACGCATTCCAGGGCACAGGCGGCGCGCAGCACCGGCCGCTCCTCGATGTCGAACAGATTGGCGGCCTCGAGGGCGAAGAAGGGACGCAACCGCTTGCCGGGGCCAAGGGCGGCATAGCGCATGGCCTCCGTCAGGCGCGATTCCGGACCATCGGCGCGGGGCAGGAGTTCATCCAGGGCGACAGTGACCAGGTCGGCGATCTCGGCCACCCGGTCGATCACGCCCTGTTCCGGCGAGTTGGCGGCGAGGATCCGGTTCAGAACAGCCTCCCGCCGAGGGCGACCTCGCGGTCGACGCCGATCAGGACGACCTCGCCCGCCGCATCGGGAAAGCCCAGGGTGAGGACCTCGGACATGAAGGGGCCGATCTGGCGCGGCGGAAAGTTGACGACGGCGGCGACCTTGCGGCCCAGCAGCTGGTCGCGGGTATAGTGGACGGTGATCTGGGCCGACGACTTCTTCACGCCGATGTCGGGGCCGAAATCTATGGTGAGCTTCCACGCCGGCTTGCGCGCCTCGGGGAAGGGATCGACGGCCAGCACCTGACCCACGCGGACATCGACCTTCATGAAGTCATCGAAGGCGATCTGCGCGGCGGGGGCCGGCATCAGCTGAACCCGGCCGGTTCGACGCCCTTCGCCTGGCCGTCAGGGCCGACCACGATCTTCTCGACGCGGAGCTGGGCGGCCTTGAGGCGGTTCTCGCAATGCGCCTTGAGCCGCGCGCCCTCTTCATAGAGGGCGATGGACTCCTCAAGCGGGGCCTGGCCGGACTCGAGTTTGGAGACGATGGCCTCGAGACGCTGCAGGGCGTCCTCGAAGCTGAGGTCGGCGGGGATGGGGGCTGTTTCGGTCATCACGCCCGACCCTAGAGGGGGCAGAGGCGGGCCTCAAGCGGAGACCGGGGTCCGGCGGGTCAATTGC
>CANMXH010000051.1 GCA_947501315.1 Caulobacteraceae bacterium
CCTTAACCCGTCAGCAAACGACTAGTAGCGACGCTGGCCGTTCTCCCAGTAGCACTCGTCCTGACGGCCATCATAGCAATAGTAGTAGCGGTTCTGGTTGTCCCGGTAGCGCTGCTGGTTTGCCCGGTCCTGCTGCGAGCCGCGCACGGCACCCGCAACGCCGCCGACTACGGCACCGATGGCGGCACCGCGTCCGGCGTTGCCGTCGCCGACATTGTTGCCGATGATTGCTCCTGCGATCGCCCCGATGCCGGCACCGATAGTGCCCTGCCTCGTCGCCTCACTGGGGTTGCCGTACTCGTCCGTCGCGCAGGCGCTGACCAGAAGTCCGGCACCGACGATCGCAATAATTGCCTTGTTCATGTGAGTTTCCTTGATCTCTCGGGTTCGCCCCATGGGTGAGAACACTGGATAAGCGTAGCGGTTCCGAGGCTATTGTATATCTCAAACCTGCACCAGGTTTTGATTGGTCCCGCACCGAGGTTGCGGCACCGGTGTTCTGAGTTGAGACGGGGGTTTCGTATGCGTTTTTCTGAACCGGTTCGAATGGCGGATGGTGGTGAACACAGCCCGGTATGGGCTCGCACCAAGCGCCGCTCCGGGGGCAATGCCCTGGTCGGGGTCATTGTCACCCTCCTGGCGCTCTTCGGCGTCCTTACAGCCGTTCTGGGTGTCAAGGAGCAGTCGTTGGCTGAAGGCGGGGCCATGATGGACGGCTGGATTACAAGCGGCGTCGATACCGTTCGCGGTGTCCTTCCGGGGGGCGCTGAGGCCGCTGCCACGGCCGATGTCGCTGAACCTGCTGCCGCGACCGCCGGACCTGCCGCCGAGGCGGTAGCCGCCGCTGCTTCCGACGGGACCAAGAAGGAATAGCCAGGCCTGGCCCGTCCCGATCGGAACATTGTTCCGCTCGGGACGTTCGGGCGTCATGATCGGTACGGGACGCTTCGCGCGTGATATAGCCGCGACGGTGGACATCCGGACTGCAGTTTCGCGCGCTCTGACTCCGCACGTCGCGCTCGGGCGGGTGATAATGCTGGTGAATCCGCTGTCGGGCGGAGTCGGACCGAACGCGGCCTCGGAGGCGGCGGGCATTTTCGCAGACTATGCCCTTGAGGCCGCCATCATCGCGCTTGAGGGCGGGCAGTTTGATGTGCAGGTGCAGCAGGCGCTTGACGCGGGGCCGGATGCCCTGTTCGTCCTGGCAGGCGACGGCACGGCCAGGGCTGTGGCTTCACGGGCGGGACCCGCGGGCCCGTTGATTGCGCCGCTGCCGGGCGGCACCATGAATATGCTGCCCCGCGCCCTGTATGGCACTTCTGACTGGAAGAGCGCCTTGAGGCAGGCCCTTGAGGAGGGTGCCGAGCAGTCCGTCGCCGGCGGAGAGGTCAGCGATGGCAGGATCCGTGAGTCGTTCTTCTGCGCTGCAATTCTGGGAGCGCCCGCGCTTTGGGCGCCCGTCCGCGAAGCGGTAAGGGAAGGCAAGTTTGGCCTGGCCTGGGCCTATGGCCGCCGGGCGCTGAGGCGGGCCTTCTCCGGCCGATTGCGCTTTTCCCTGGACGGTCGCGCAGACCGCCGTGCAGAGGCGCTTGTTCTTATCAGCCCGATGATTTCAAAGGCCATTGACGAACACGCCGGACTGGAGGCCGCTGTCATGAATACTGCTGACGCGCTTCAGGCCTTCCGCCTCGCCGCCCACGCTGTGTTCGATGGCTGGCGCCAGGATCCGGCTGTGACCACCCGGTCGATCCAGCAGGCGACGGTCCGGGCGCGGTCGCGTATACCTTCTGTGATCGACGGCGAACCCGTCCTGCTGCGGCATGTGATCAAGGTACGTTTCATCCGCACGGCATTCCGCGCCCTTGTACCCAATCCACCGACCAGGGCCGAAGGCGTCTAGTGGGGCGCATCCTCCAGTTTTCAGACATTCATTTCGGCTGCGAGCATACGCACGCCTGCGCCGCCGCCCTCGACTACGCCCATGCCAGCGCTCCCGACCTGATCCTGATTACCGGCGATATCACCCAGCAGGGGTTGCCGGGCGAATTCGAGGCAGCGGGCCGCTGGATCGCCCGCATGCCGGACCCGCGGTTCGTCGTCGTTGGCAATCATGATGTTCCCTACTGGAGCCTGTTTGCGCGGGTGTTCAATCCCTGGAAGGCTTTTGAGCTTGCGACAGGCCATCCGGCTCATGACCATCAGTTCCTCAGCCCGAATTTGATGGTACGCGGCGTCGTCACCGCGCGCGGTTGGCAGGCGCGCGCGAACTGGTCGAAAGGCGTGATCGATCTTGATCAGACCCGCAAGGCAGCCACGGCCTTGCGCCAGGCACCGTTGGGGGCGCTGCGCATTCTCGCCTGCCATCACCCTCTGGTCGAGATGATCGGCGCTCCCATGACCGGCGAGGTCAAGCGCGGCGAGGCGGCCGCCAGGATTTTCGCCGAGGCCGGCGTCGACCTGATCACGACCGGCCACGTCCATGTGCCGTTCGCCCTGCCGATCACGCTCGGGGACCATTGTTCCTACGCCGTTGGCTGCGGCACCCTTTCGCATCGGGAGCGGGGGTCGCCGCCGAGTTTCAATCAGATCGAATGGGATGCGGGCCACATCACCGTCACCGCCATGGCATGGTCCGGTCAGCATTTCGAGCCGGACCAGACCTGGAAACTGCCTCGCCGACAGGACACGCGGCGGACGTCCATTGCACCGGATCCCGAAGATGCCGGCCGGACGAAAAAGGCCGCTGTCTGAGCGACGGCGGCCTCATTCAGTTCGTCCGGGCTCTACCCTGCCTCA
This sequence comes from Caulobacteraceae bacterium, assembly GCA_947501315.1. Taxonomy (GTDB): domain Bacteria; phylum Pseudomonadota; class Alphaproteobacteria; order Caulobacterales; family Caulobacteraceae; genus Brevundimonas. Next base: position 2,797 of record CANMXH010000051.1, read on the forward strand.
GCGCCGCTGGCGGCCTCCGTGGGATTTCTCGGTAAATGCTGCCGCCACCATAGTGGCGAGCGCCGGGTTCCGCAGGAAGATCCAGCCGCCGGCGAGGGCCGCGACGGTGCCGAGGATCGGCCGCTGCCGGAACAGCATATACGCACGCTGCCCAAGGCCAGAGACGTCGTCCTCAACCTCCTCCTCTTCCGCCTCGCTGCGCGCCAGGAAAATCAGTGCGACCGCCAGGGCAATCACCGTGAACAGGAGGGAGGTAATCGCCGCGGCGGCGAGGGCCGGGACGACCAGCTGCAGAGCGTAGAAAATCGTCGCGCCGAACGCGAGGACAGCCACCAGGGCGGCCCCGGCCGCGACCGAAGCCGCGACGGCCTTTTTGACGAGGCCTCTCGCAATGCTTTCGCCAAGCATCAGCGACGACGACCGGCGAGCAGCAGGCCCAGAACGACCCCTACGCCCAGGGCGATGGCTGTGGACTGCATCGGACGCTCCTGCACGCGCTCGACCAGATAGCGTTGGGCTTCGTCGATACGTTCGCTGGCCTCGTCATAATACTCCTGACCCCGCACACGGGCGGTGTCATAGTATCCGCGAGCCCGTTCGCGCAGAACGTCGGCTTCTTCACGAAGGCGCGTTTCAGCTTCCGCAGCCTTGGCGCGCAGACGGGCTTCAGCCGCCGTCGCCTTTTCACGGAGCCGTGCCTTTTCTTCGGTGCCGAGCACCTTGAGATCGTCCTTCAACGTATTGAGGTCGTTCTTCACGGCTGTCCGTGCTGTCTTGGTCGTGGCCATGCTGCGCGCTCCGTTTTTCAGGCTTGACGGTAGATAGAGAACCCTGTGCCGGAACGCCACTCTCCGGCGGCGGTTCCGGCATTGCAATGAGAGCGATGGTAGCGAAGCGCTGCATCCACGCATAGACAGGCAGAATGACTGACTGGCTCTTCCCTCCCGCACCCGCCGTTTCCCTGCCTGTTGTGGGGCTTTCCGCGCGGTTTCCTGTTCGTCGCATCCTGTGCGTCGGACAGAACTATGCCGCCCATGCGCGTGAGATGGGTCACGCCCGGGCCGAACCCTTCTTCTTCACCAAGCCGGCCGACGCGGTTGTTGTTGATGGCACCGACCCCGTCTTTCCGATGGCGACGGCCGATCTGCACCATGAGGTCGAACTGGTGTGTGCAGTCGGGTCGGCCGGGACCATCGTCGGCTGGGCGGTCGGCTGCGACCTTACCCGGCGGGATCTCCAGGCGGCGGCCAAGGAAAAGGGACGGCCTTGGGACGCGGCCAAGGGGTTTGACCAGTCCGCGCCTTGCGGAGCCCTGACTCTCGCTGCAACGCTGGACACCGCTGCGGCCATTGCCCTTTCAGTCAATGGAGCCTTGCGTCAGTCCGGCCGGTTGGACGACATGATCTGGAGCCCGACCGAGATCCTCGCCAAGGCGCGGGAGCTATGGGATGTTCGACCCGGGGACCTGATCTTCACTGGCACTCCCGAAGGCGTTGGCCCGCTTCGTCCCGGTGATCGGGTGGAGGCGACCATTGAGGGCCTGCAAACCCTGAGCTTTACGGTGCTTCCGCGATGATCCTGCACGGCTACTGGCGTTCAGGTGCCGCCTACCGGACCCGCATCGCGCTCGCTCTAAAGGGCCTGGATTATAAGCCCCAAGGCGTTGATTTGCGGACTGGTGCCCACAAGTCCGAAGTCTTCGTCGCCCTCAATCCGCAAGGCATGGTGCCGGCACTTGAGCTCGACGGTGCTGTCCTGACCCAAAGCCCGGCTATCCTGGAGTGGCTGGAGGAGACCTGTCCCGCGCCCGCCCTTTTGCCTGCTGCGCCGGCAGATCGCGCCCATGTGCGCGCAATGGCTGCCCTGATTGGCTGCGACATCCACCCGCTCAACAACCTTCGCGTCGGCAAGGCATTGCGTGAGACTTTCGGTGCCGACCAGCCGGCCATAGACGCGTGGGCCGCCCGCTGGATTCTGCCCGGGTTCGAGGCGCTGGAGGCGCTGGTCGCCCGGCACGGCGACGGCTGGTGTTTCGGTGACGCCCCTACCCTCGCCGACTGCTATCTGATCCCGCAAATCTATTCTGCGCGCCGGTTCAATGTTCCGCTTGAGGCTTTTGCGCGCCTTCTGGCCATCGACACCCTCGCTTCGCAGCACCCTGCCTTCATCGCAGCCCACCCGGACGCCCAGCCGGACGCGGACTGAGGAAGAGCCGCGGAAGCGCTCCTCTGCCGCCCTGCTCGCAAGAGCCAGCGGTGCATGAGGTGGAAGTCTAGCCTTGGGCGGGCCTGAGGCCCTCGACCGAGGCGCGCTGGACCACAGGGCGTCGTTCACCGCCAGCGGCGCGGATACGATCAATGCGGACTTTTTCAGCTTTGAATGCAGCCAGATCGGCGCCCGTCAGGATCGTGCCTTCCGTCGTTCGAACGCCGGCCGGATTGATCCGCTGGCCGCGGCGCCAGATTTCATAATGCAGGTGCGGGCCAGTCGACGCGCCGGTGGACCCGACATAGGCAACGGTCTGGCCCTGCCGCACACGCTGTCCTGCCCGAATTCCCGAGGCGTAGCGCGAAAGGTGGCCATAGCCGGACTCCAGGCCATTGGAGTGCCGGATGCGCAGCCAGTTGCCATAGCCGCCCCAGCGGCGCGCCTCGACGACGACCCCATCAGCCGGGGCCACCACCGGCGTACCGCTGCCGGCCGCGAAGTCGATGCCCTGGTGCATCTTGCGATAGCCGGCGATCGGATGACGGCGGAAGCCGAACGAGGAAGAGACGCGGAAGCCACGCTCGAGCGGGGTCCGCATGAAGGCCGAGCGCGTATTCTTGCCGGTTGCGTCAAAATACTGGGCCTCGCGGGCCCCGGCGGGTCGGAACCGGTAGAAGGCAACCCCCTTCAACTCGGCATAAAGTAGCCCGTCGGTTCCGATGGTGCGACCGTTCTCGGTAACGGTGCGGCCAAACACATAGGTGAACTCGTCATTGGCCCGGATATCGCGGTCCAGGTCGAACCTGTGCGAGAACAGACGTCCGGCAACGCGGGCCACATCAGCGGGCGCGCCTTCACGACGGGCCGTGCGGGTCAGTGAGCCTTCGACCTTGCCGCTCAGGACCACGATCTCATGGGAGACCTTTTCTTCGAGGGCCCGAAGGCGCAGGGCGCCGTCGAAACTGCGAGATACGGTCAATTGGGTCGCCGGACCCGTACGCATGGTCAGACCGATCAGGCGAGCCTCGCCTCGGCCGCCGCGGGGTTGGGAGATTGCGGTCTCGAAACGCTGGCCGGCGCGAATCGAATTGACATCCATGGCGTTCGACAGGGTGGCGGCCACGGCCGAGGCTTCCTCGGGCGCGATACCTGTGCGGCGCACGGCCTGCTCGAAGGTTTCGCCCCGGCGAATCTGGACAGGGATGGCTTCTGGCGTGGTCAATCCAGCGGGCATGCCGGCCGCCGCAAAGGCCTGATCGGCCAGCGCGGCGATCTGGGTCTGGGTGAGTGGCGGAACTTCTTCCGCCTTCGCGGGTTGATAAACGCGGCCGGCGAGTAGCGCCACCGAGATCGCGGCCACCGCCGTGAGGGCGTGGGGCGCGATGCGCATCGGCTGGCGACGTGGATCGAACTGAGCCATCGGTCCCCGAAAAACAGCGACGCCCGACGGCGCCAAACCCACTGGTAGCAAGGATCGCGCCGGGGGCAGGCCCTGACGCAGAACAGGCCGTATAACCCCTTCGACCCATCATGGGAAGGCGGTTCGTTACAGTGCGTTAACCGGAGCCGTAGTCGCTGGTAAATCCGTCCTGCCCGCTGAGATCACCGGCAGTGTTCGACAGTTTACTTGCCCTGTTTGGGCAATGATTTGACTCACAGATGCGTCAACCTGTCCCGATCTGACCCAGCCAGCATTAGGGGTGGCGGATCCGCCACTGGACTGTGCTTCATTCGACACGATTGTGCTGCTGAACGGGAGGATTCCTTTGCTCAACGGCCTTTCCACCGGCGTGTCTGTCCCGATATGAGCGCCTGATGACCCGTGCGCCTGCTCCTGCCAGCCCTCCTGCGCGATCTGCACGCAGGCTTGGTCGCCGCTCCATTCTCCTTGTGGGTGCGGCTGTCGGTGTGCTGCTGGCCCTGACTGCCTTGCTCTACCTGAACCGGCGTGAGGCGGCGCGGCAGGTCCTGACCGGTTGGCTGGAACACCGGGGCATCGAGGCCGACGCGCAGGTCGAGCGGCTGGAACTGGACGGCCTGGTGGCCAGCATCCGCATCGGTGACGCGGCCGACCCCGATGTGATCGTCGAACGGGTCGAGGTCGACTATGCGATCCGCGCGCCATGGTCGAGGGGAGGGCTCGCCCTGACGCCGACGCGCATCCGTCTGGTCCGCCCGGTGGTGCGCGCCAGCCTTCGTAACGGCAAGCTGAGCCTCGCTTCCCTTGACCCCCTGGTCGAGCGCTTCACCGGTCGTCCGCCGCGTCCCGACAGTCCTGGTCCGCTGGTCCTCGTCGAGAGCGCCCGCGTCCGGCTCGATACCGACTATGGTTCCACCAACATCTTCGGTGATGCCCGCATCGATGGCGGCAAGCTCATGCGCCTGGCCGCCCGGATGCCCGCGACGCCCTTCAAGAGCGGTGACGTTGAGGCAGAAGGGTTGCAGGCCACAGTCGAACTGAGCACGGAGGGCAATCGCGTGGCTGTCCGACTTGCGGCTGTGGCCGATCGGGCGCGCCTGCCTGGCTTCCGGGGTGATGGTGCCCGCCTGACCCTGGCCGGCGACCTCCCCTATCCCGATCTCGAAGCCCGGCGGGGAGATGGCCGGGCAAGGTTCGAACTCCGCTTGGCCGCCGCCCGTCTTTTCGGCGGCGAGGTGTCGGCCCGGGATTTCGACGGGCAGATGACGTTGGCCGGCCAAATCACCGGCTGGATCGAGCGCTTCGGCATCGAGGGGATCTGCACGGGCGAGCTCCGCGCGGGCAGTATCGACGGCCCTTCTGCCTCGGCGAAGACAGTGCGCCTAGGTCTGACTGAGGCCCGGGCCCGGTTGGCATACGATACCACCGGCCTGAGCTGGGGACTGGGCGGGAGCACTGCGATCACGGCGGCCCGTGCCGTCGGGGGCGGACTGGACCTGGCCGGACTGACCCTGACCTCCAACCGACTGGTCGCGGGCGGGCGGGGATCTGCCGTAGAGGCGACGGCTCCCATCCTTCTGTCTGCAGGACGATTGATGCGGGGCGACCTGATCCTGACGGGTGTGCGAGGCGCGATCGATTTCGATCTGGCTTCCGATGATGGCCCACGTGTCAAAGCCCGGGGCGCGGTCCGGTCGGCGCGCGCCGCCTGGCCGCTTTTTGGGCCGCCATCCCGGGACGACGTGCCGGAACTCGCCGGCTTGAAGGGGGCCCTCTCGGCCTTCGCTGTCGATATACCCGGCTTCGACCTGAGCGCGGGACGGTCCGGGACGCGCCTGACCCTGACCCGTCCGGCGACGCTGCGTCCATTGAACGGCGGCATGCTCACCGTGAGCCCGGCCGGCACACCGGTCTTCCTGACGGTGCCCGGGCAGGTGGGCGGCGGTGCATTCTCGCTTTCGGCGACGCGGGGGCAGGGTTTGCCCGAAGCGGCCTTTGTCATTCCGGCCTGGCGGCAGACGCCGTCGGGCTTCATCGCCACGCTGGATGGCCGCGCCGCCCTGGATTTTGGCCTTGTCCGGCGGATCGTGCTTCAGACCCGTGGCGAACTGAGGTCTTCCGGCAGTCGCCTCGCCTATTTCGCCGACCGCTGTATTCCCATGACCGTCGGACGGCTGGAGCTGGATGAAAGCGATGTCGTCGATGTTGCCGGCGACATCTGCCCGGTCGGCCGTCCGCTGGTCAGCGTCGCAGATGGTCTCTGGCGGGCCGACGGCGGGCTACAACGCCTTGGTGCCTCGGCTCCCTTTCTCTCCCTGCACTTGAGCGAGGTCGAGGGTGGCTTCACCGCCGGCGGCCGTCCGGGAGGCTTGAGCATGGAGGCTCGCATCACCCGGGCGACGGTCACCGACGCCACCTTACCGCCTCGCTTTAACCCCCTGACTGCGACCGGCTTCGCGCGTCTGGCGGATGCAGGCTGGACCGGCGACTTCGATCTGGTCCGGGGTGAGACTGTGCTGGGTCATCTGACCCTGGCCCATGATGGCTCCGACGGTGCGGGGGGACTGGTGATCGAAGTCCCGTCAATCGCCTTCGTCGAAGGCGGTCTCCAGCCCGCCGATCTCACCCCATTGGCCGGGTTCATCGGATCGCCGGCCACAGGGTCGGTCACCTTCGGTGGCCGCATCGACTGGCGGGCCGGGACGGAGGGGACTAGCTCAGGCCGTCTGACCATCCGGGGCCTCGACTTCATCAGCCCCGCCGGCCCGGTGAAGGGCCTGCGCGGAACTGTCGACTTCATCAACCTGAGCCCCCTGACCGCTGCTCCGGGGCAACGGCTGTCCGCTGCCGTCCTGGAATCGGCGGTCCCCCTGACGGGCATCGAACTGACGTTCGGGCTCGACAGGACGGCGGTGACCATAGGGGGCGGCGATCTCACCTTGGCCGGCGGTCGCATAAGCGTCGAGCCCTTCGCCGTCCCCCTGGACCCGAACCAGCCGATAACCGGCGTCATCGTGCTCGAAAATGTCCAGCTGGGTGAGGTCATCGCCGGCTCCGGCTTCGGCGACAAGGTCAATCTCGACGCCGTGGTTTCGGGCCGCCTGCCTTTCACCGCCGACCGGGTGAACGGTGTCCGCATCGCCGGCGGCGAACTGGCGGCGGTCCGGCCCGGCCGCCTGTCCATAGCCCGCGAGGCCCTCAGTGGTCTGGAGGCCGGCGGTGGCGGAGAGTCGGTGCCACCCAATATGGTCCAGGATCTGGCCTACCAGGCCATGGAAAACCTCTCGTTCGACATCCTCTCGGCCGAGGTCAACAGTCTCGACGCGGGCCGTATCGGGGTATTGTTCCGCATTCGGGGCCGCCACGATCCTCCGGTGCGGCAGGAACTGCGCATACCCCTCTCGGAGTTCATCAGCCGTGAGTTCCTGAACCGGATTCTGCCCTTGCCGTCCGACACCGGGATCGATCTGACCCTGGACACCACCCTCAACCTGAACCAGTTGATCGGCGACCTGCTGGAGATGAACCGGGCCCGCAGAGGACAGCCTGCGGTCACGCCGTGATCAGCCAATTTTCGTTGTTCAGAACCCGTTCACGCTCCCGCGCGTTAGATCGCATCAGATTCAAGACCGGAGACCTACGCCCATGACTCGGTCCAAGACCCGGACGCATACCGGCCTCGCCATGCTTGGCCTCATCGCCGCCTTGGGGATCGGGGCCTGCACGCCCACGGTCCGCCTGCAGGTCGATCCGATAACCATCTATGCGAAACTCGATGCCGATGTCCGCGTGCGCCTCGACAAGGCGTTGCAGGACCTCCTGATCGAAAACCCCAACCTGTTCTGACGCGAAAGTTGCCCCAGATGTCTTTCCGCAAATTCTTCGTCGTCGCTGCGGCCATTGCGGCTCTCGGTGTCGCCGCGGGCGCGGCCTTAGCCCAGACCGCCACCCAGAAGTCGATGATCGATGCCGCCAAGGTTCAGGGCACGGTCGGTGAACAGGCTGACGGCTACCTGGGCTTTCGCCTGCCGTCGGCCGACACAGCCCTGACCGAGGCTGTCCAGGTCACCAACGCCGCCCGTCGCGAGGCCTATGCTCGCAGCGCCCAGGCCGCCGGCGATGGCGCGACGACTGAAACCGCTGCCGCGCGGATGTTCCAGACGCAGCTTCTGTCCCGCATCAGCACTGGCCAGTGGTACCGCAACGCTGCGGGCCAGTGGGTCCAGCGCTGAATGGGACTCCTGTGATGCTGAAGCTTCTCGTGTTCATTTGCGTCGGGGTGATCGCGACGGTCGCCGTCAGTTTCGCCTGGACTGCGATTGGCGGTGGGCCTCTTGGCCTGCATGGCCTGATCGCCCTGTCGCTCGGCGTGCTGGGTACTGTGGGGCTGACCTCGGCCTTGATGGCGCTCGCTTTCAAGTCCAGCCGCGAAGGCTGGGACGAGCGTCCCGACAATCCCGACAGGACTTGAGCCACCGCTTCTGGCGCGCGATAGGTCGCGGATGACAGACGCCTCAAAGCCCTCCGACATTACCTACGCCGGCTATCTGGCCCTCGACGAGCTGCTCGCCGCACAGCATCCGCTGTCGGACGAGCATGACGAGATGCTGTTCGTCATCATCCACCAGACCAAGGAGCTGTGGCTCAAACAGATCCTGCACGAGGTGACCCTGGCCCAGGCCCTGGTCCGCAGCGGTGATCTGGTGCCGGCCTATAAATGCCTCGCCCGGGTCAGCCGGATCCAGGCGGTGATGACCATGAGCTGGGACATCCTGGCCACGATGACGCCGGCTGACTACCTGCGCTTCCGCGGCGTGCTGGGCTCATCCTCCGGCTTTCAGAGCGACCAGTTCCGGCGGTTCGAATTCATGCTGGGGCTCAAGGACGACCGCTTCCTGCGCTTCCATGTCGAACGCCCCGACGCCCATGCGGCGCTGCAGGCCGCCCTGGCGGCACCCAGCCTCTATGATGACGCCCTCGCCCAGCTCGCGGCCGCCGGCCTGCCGGTGCCGGCCGAGGCCCTGAGCCGCGATGTCAGCTGCCCCTATGAGCCGTCAGAGGGCGTCGAGAACGCCTGGCTTGAGGTCTACCGCGACACCGCCCGCTGGTGGCCCCTCTACCAGCTGGCGGAAAAGCTGGTCGACCTCGACGACGCCCTGCTGACCTGGCGGCACAAGCATGTCGTCACGGTCGAGCGCATCATCGGCCGGCGTCGCGGCACCGGTGGCACCGAGGGCGTGGCCTATCTGACCGAGACCCTGCAGCGGCGCTGCTTCCCCGAGCTGTGGTCGCTGCGGACGAAGCTCTAGAGAACAAAGGCCCCGGTCGCAGGACCGGGGCCTTTGTAATTTCAGCGAAAAGAAGCGGTTTATGCTTCGGTTTCGTCGGCCTTCTGGGCGGTGCCGGTTTCCGGGACCACGGCGCCCTTGACCGGGCGGATGGTCTGCTTTTCGGCGATCCGGGCCGATTTGCCGCGACGGTCACGCAGGTAATAGAGCTTGGCGCGCCGGACGACGCCGCGACGCTTGACCTCGATGGCGTCGATGTTCGGCGACAGGATCGGGAAGACCCGCTCCACGCCTTCGCCGAAGGAGATTTTGCGCACGGTGAAATTCTCGTTCACGCCGCCGCCGGCGCGGGCGATGCAGACGCCCTCGAAGGCCTGGATGCGTTCGCGCTCGCCTTCCTTGATCTTGACCATGACCCGCAGGGTGTCGCCGGGCTGGAAGTCGGGGATCGCGCGCGTGGCGATCAGGCGGGCTTTTTCTTCGGCTTCGATCGTCTGAAGGATGTTCATTCTATTCTCCTCGAGCTTTTGCGCTCTTTAGCTGTGATTTGGCGGGCTCAGGTCCCGCATTTGTCTTGTCCGGATAAGCCGCCCAGAGGTCTGGCCGGCGGTCCCGGGTCGTCTCTCGCCGCTGCTCCTCGCGCCATGCGGCGACCTTTTTATGGTCTCCGGACAGCAGAACCTCGGGTATCTCCAGCCCCTCGAACGTCCGCGGTCGCGTGTACTGCGGATGCTCCAGAAGGCCGTCCTCGAAGCTCTCCGAACTCAGGCTCATCGCCTGGCCCAGCACCCCGGGGATCAGTCGTACGCACGCCTCGATCACCACCATGGCCGCCGCCTCGCCACCGGCGAGCACCGCGTCCCCGACGGAGACCTCCTCGAACCCGCGCGCGTCGAGCACGCGCTGGTCCACCCCCTCGAACCGGCCGCAGAGGACGGTGATCCCGTCCGCCTTCGCCCATTCCTTCACGCGCGCCTGGGTCAGGGGCCGACCCCGGGCACTCATGTACAAAAGCGGCCGCCCTGACCCGGATACGCTGTCGAGCGCCCTGGCCACCACGTCCGCTTTCAGCACGGCTCCCGGCCCGCCACCCGCGGGGGTGTCGTCCAGGAAGCCGCGCGTATCTGTGGAAAAGGCCCGAATGTCAACCGTATCAAGGCTCCAGAGCCCGCGCTCGCGCCA
>CANMXH010000052.1 GCA_947501315.1 Caulobacteraceae bacterium
ATCACCCTGCAGGAGCTCAACGAGAAAACACCGGAAGACCTGGTCGCCTTCGCCGAGAGCCTCGAGATCGAGAACGCCGGCAATCTGCGCAAACAGGATCTGCTGTTTGCCATCCTCAAGACCCTGGCTGATGAGGAAGTCGAGATCATCGCCGACGGCGTGCTCGAGATCCTGCCGGACGGATTCGGTTTCCTGCGCAGCCCGGACGTGAATTATCTTCCGGGTCCTGATGACGTATATGTGTCTCCGTCCCAGATTCGCCGCTTCGGCCTGCGCTCGGGCGACACCATTCACGGTGCTGTCCGCGGCCCGCGCGAGGGCGAGCGGTATTTCGCCCTGCTCAAGGTCGATACGATCAATTTCGAAGACCCGGAGACGGTCAAGACCAAGGTCCTGTTCGACAACCTGACGCCGCTCTACCCGGAAGAGCGGCTGCATATGGAAATCCAGGACCCGACGCTGAAGGACCGGTCGGGCCGGGTCATCGACATCGTCGCCCCGCTCGGCAAGGGCCAGCGTTGCCTGATCGTCGCTCCGCCGCGGGTCGGCAAGACGGTGATGCTGCAGAACATCGCCAAATCGATCGAGAAGAACCATCCCGAGGTCTTCCTCATCGTCCTGCTGATCGACGAGCGGCCCGAGGAAGTGACCGACATGCAGCGTACGGTGAAGGGCGAGGTCATTGCCTCGACCTTTGACGAACCGGCCACCCGTCACGTCGCCGTCGCCGAGATGGTCATCGAAAAGGCCAAACGGCTGGTCGAGCACAAGAAGGATGTCGTCATCCTTCTCGACTCCATCACCCGTCTGGGTCGCGCCTACAACGCCACCGTTCCCTCCTCGGGCAAGGTCCTGACCGGTGGTGTTGACGCCAATGCCCTGCAGCGGCCGAAGCGCTTCTTCGGTGCCGCGCGCAATGTGGAGCAGGGTGGTTCGCTGACCATCATTGCCACCGCCCTGATCGATACCGGGTCGCGGATGGACGAGGTCATTTTCGAGGAGTTCAAGGGCACGGGTAACTCGGAGATCGTGCTGGACCGCAAGGTGGCTGACAAACGCATCTTCCCCGCGATCGATGTGCTCAAGTCGGGCACCCGCAAGGAAGAGCTCACCACGCCGAAGGATCAACTGGCCAAGACCTATGTCCTCCGCCGTATCCTCAACCCCATGGGTCCGCAGGACGCGATCGAGTTCCTGATCGACAAGCTGCGCCAGTCGAAGAACAATGCGGACTTCTTCCAGTCGATGAACACCTGACGGCGGTATGGCCGCTGTTTCACGTGAAACAGGAGCGGGTCTATGAAGGTAAAACTCGAGGTCGACTGCACTCCGGCAGAGGCGAGGGCCTTTCTCGGCCTGCCCGATGTCGAGAGCCTGAACGAGCAGCTGGTCACCGAGGTGAAGCGCCGTATGGACGACAACATCACGGCCATGCAGCCTGACGAACTTATGAAAACCTGGACCAGCTTCGGCCTTCAGGCACAGGACCAGTTCCGCAAACTGATGGAAGCTGCGGTCAAATCGTGACGATTGTCTTCTCCCCAGGTCGTGGGGAAGGGCGCCATCCGAAGGGCGGTGGCCGGGTACGGCCCCGGACGCCGTCGGATGTGGACAGGCTCCTCGGCCGCTTCCCGGTCCTGCTGCCCACTACCCGAGGGTAGACCGCTCGCCATGACCGACACCATCTTCGCCCTCGCTACTCCGCCCGGCCGCGGGGCTATCGCCATCCTGCGCCTGTCCGGCCCGGATACGGACGCCGCCCTCCTCTCGCTCGGTGCCGGCGGGCTCAAACCCAGAACAGCGTCTTTGCGAGCCCTCGCACATGATGGCAGGGCGATCGACCAGGCTTTGGTGCTCCGGTTCCCGGCCCCGAACTCCTACACCGGCGAGGACTGCGCCGAACTGCATCTGCACGGCGGTCGGGCGGTGGTGGAGGGGGCTACTCTGGCACTGGTCGATCTGGGCCTGCGTCCGGCGGAGCCGGGCGAGTTCACCCGCCGAGCGTTCGAGAACGGTCGTATGGACCTCGCCCAGGCCGAGGCCGTCGCCGACCTCATTGATGCGGAGACCACGGCCCAGGCCAGCCAGGCGCTCGGCCAGCTTGAGGGGGCGCTGAGCCAGACCTATGCCGGTTTCCGCAGGGATCTGCTGACCGCCCTCACCCTGATCGAGGCCGAGATTGATTTCCCCGATGAGGAGGTCCCGGACAATCTGGCCCGATCCGCCGGACCCCTGCTTGATCGCTTGATCGCTGACCTCAAGGCCGCCCTGGCCGACGCGCAGCGCGGCGAGCGGGTGCGCGCGGGCTATCGGATCGTCCTGATCGGGGAGACCAATGCGGGCAAGTCCTCGCTGTTCAATGCTCTGGTCGCGCGGGAGGCGGCCATCGTTACCCCCATCGCCGGTACGACCCGCGATGTACTCGATGCCGACCTGATCATTGGCGGCTATGCCGTGACCCTGTCCGACACCGCCGGCCTGCGCGACAGCACCGACCCTGTGGAGCTTGAGGGTGTGCGCCGCGCCCGCGCCAGGGCCGGGGCGGCCGACCTGCGGCTTTGGGTCCGGGGGCCGGACGATGCCGAAGGGGAAGCCGCCGGATTTGTCCGATCCGGCGATCTTCTGGTCCTGACCAAGGCCGACCTCGGGACGGCCCCGGCGGTGCCGGGGTTCGAGACCTTGGCCCTGAGCACGGTGACCGGCAAGGGCCTGGGTGATCTGCTCGGCTGGATATCTGCGCGACTGTCCCGTGACCTGGCCGGGACGGATTTTCCGGCTGTGACCCGTGAGCGGCACCGGCGTCGGCTTGTCGAGGCGCTTGTAGCGGTCGAGGCCGGGCGGGCAGCGCTTGAGGCTTCACCGGAAATGTCCGGCGACGATCTGCGCCGGGCTGCCGAGGCCCTGTCCCGGGTCACCGGTGCCATCGGCGTTGAGGACATACTGGGTGAGGTCTTCTCGACCTTCTGCATCGGCAAATAGGCGGTTTCGCGCGAAACCGCCCGATGGCCGAGGTGGCGAAGAGGACGGTTTTGGCCTATGTGCCCGCCCATGAAGGGTTTCGATGTCATTGTTATCGGCGGGGGTCATGCGGGCTGCGAGGCGGCGGCGGCGTCCGCGCGCACGGGCGCTCGCACCGTTCTGCTGACCCAGAAACTCGAGACCATCGGAGAAATGTCCTGCAACCCGGCCATCGGCGGGCTGGGCAAGGGCCATCTGGTCCGCGAGATCGATGCCATGGACGGTCTGATGGCCCGACTGGGCGACAAGGCCGGGATTCAGTTCCGCCTCCTGAACCGTTCCAAGGGGGCGGCCGTGCGGGGCCCTCGCAGCCAGATCGACCGGCGGCTTTACCGGGAGGCCATGCAGGCCGAATTGGCGCAGACGCCCAACCTGTCCCTGATGGCCGGGACGGCGGAGCGGCTGATCCTGAACGGCGACCGTGTTGTCGGCGTAGTGACGGGAGAAGGCGTCGAACTGCGTGCCGGGGCTGTGGTCCTGACCACCGGCACCTTCCTGAACGGGGTCATTCACAAGGGCGACCAACGCATCCCGGCCGGACGTCACGGCGAGGCTCCCTCCACCGGCCTGGCGGCTGACCTCTACTGTTCCGGCCTGCAGATGGGGCGGCTCAAGACCGGCACCCCCGCGCGCCTCGACGGCCGGACCATCGGCTGGGACCGGCTGGAGATGCAACAGGCCGATGCCGAGCCGGTGCCGTTCAGCTTCCTGACCGGGCGGATCGCCGTGCCGCAGATCGCCTGCGGTGTGACCCATACGACCGAGGCGACACACCGGATCATCGCCGACAACCTCGGTGACAGTGCGGTCTATGGCGGACATCTGTCCGGCCGCGGGCCGCGCTACTGCCCTTCGATCGAGGACAAGGTGGTCCGGTTTTCGGACAAGTCCTCGCACCAGATCTTTCTTGAGCCCGAAGGTCTGGACGATCCGACCGTCTATCCCAACGGCATCTCGACCTCTGTGTCGGATGCGACCCAGCTTGCCTTCCTGCGCACGATCCCGGGGCTGGAGTCGGTCGAGGTTTTCCGGTTCGGCTACGCCATTGAATATGACTACGTCGACCCGCGCGCCCTGACCCCGGCGCTGGAGGTCAAGCGGTTGCCCGGCCTTTATCTGGCCGGTCAGATCAACGGCACCACGGGCTATGAGGAGGCCGGAGCGCAAGGTTTGCTGGCCGGGCTGAACGCCGCCCGCGCTGCCGCAGGCTCCGATCCGGTCATCCTCGGACGTGACCAGGCCTATATCGGCGTCATGGTCGACGATCTGGTTACGCGCGGGGTGACCGAGCCCTACCGGATGTTTACCAGCCGGGCTGAGTACCGTTTGACCCTGCGGGCCGACAATGCTGATCAACGGTTGACCCCGCTCGCGATCAACAGCGGGCTTGTGTCCAGCGATCGGGCTCGGGCTTTTGCAACCAAGGCCGCTCAGCTGGCAGAGGCCTCGACTGTTTCACGTGAAACCGTGTTCACGCCGAAGGAGGCCGCAGCGCTTGGGATCCACGTCAATGCCGATGGTCAGCGCCGTTCGATCCGCGATCTTCTGGCCTTCCCGGGCGTGACCCTGTCCACGTTTGCATCCATACGGCCCGAGATCATGGGCTGGTCCGCCCAGGTGTGTGAGCAGGTCGAGATTGATGCCGGCTACGCGGGCTATCTTGACCGCCAGGCCTCGGATGCAGCGGCGTTGCGGCACGAAGAGTCGCTGGCCCTGCCGGTCGACCTTGACTACGCCGCCATCGGCAGCCTCTCCAACGAGGTGCGCGAGAAACTGACCCGGGTGCAGCCCCGGACGCTCGGTCAGGCGGGGCGCATAGAGGGCATGACACCCGGGGCCCTGACGGCCCTGCTGTCGTATGTGAAGAAGGCAAAGGTGCCGGCGTGAGCGCTCTCGATGCGGCCGCCTTTCAGGCCCTTCGCTGCGCGACACCGGCGCAGATGGCCGATCTCGAAGCGCTGATCGACCGACTGACCGCAGCCAATGCGGTCATGAACCTGATCGGCCCCGACACCCTGCCGGATGTCTGGAACCGGCATATTCTTGACTCCGCCCAGCTGCTCGATCTGGTTCCCGTCGCCGCGACCTGGGCAGACCTGGGTGCCGGCGCCGGCTTCCCCGGTCTGGTGCTCGCTATCCTGCTCAAGGACCGCGCCGATAGTCATGTCTGGCTGGTCGACAGCCTTGGCAAGCGCTGCCGGTTCTTGCAGGAGGTCGTCGACGCCCTGTCGCTTCGAGCCACCGTGGTCAATGGCCGTGCCGAGGACCAGCGCCTGAAGGTCGACGTTGTCACCGCCCGCGCCCTCGCCCCGATGGACCGGCTGCTGGGCTATGCACAGCCTTATCTACAGCGTGGCGCACAGGGACTGTTTCTCAAGGGGGAAAAGGCCGAGGCTGAGTTGATCGAAGCCCGCAAGGTCTGGCAGTTCGATAGCCTGCTTTCTGTCTCGCGCAGCGATCCGCGCGGCCGTATCGTTTCCGTCCGGAGTCTCCGTCGTGTCCAAAGCCGGTAAGACCCCCCAGACCCGGGCGAGAGTCCTTGCGGTCTCCAATCAGAAGGGCGGGGTGGGCAAGACCACTACGGCGATCAACCTGGGCACGGCCCTGGCGGCGATCGGTGAAAAGGTTCTGATCGTTGACATGGACCCCCAGGGGAATGCCTCCACCGGTCTGGGTGTTCCACGTGAAACGCGCCGGGTCACCATCTACGACGTCATTGTGGACGGGCGTTCGGTCGATGATTCCGCTGTTCCGACGACGGTGCCGGGCCTCGATATCGTGCCCGCCGACGCTGACATGTCGGGCGTCGAGATCGAGCTCAGTCAGGCCGATCGTCGCTCCTTCCGACTCCGTGACGCCCTGCGGGGCCAGGGCGCTGAGGGTCAGACCCGGTATGACTATGTCCTGATCGATTGCCCGCCGTCGCTCAATCTGTTGACCCTGAACGCCATGGCTGCCGCTGACGCGGTACTTGTGCCGCTGCAGTGCGAGTTTTTTGCTCTCGAGGGCCTGACCCAACTCATGAAGACCATCGAGATGGTCCGGCAAAGCCTGAATCCCACTCTGGAGATCCAGGGCCTCGTCCTGACCATGTACGACCGCCGCAGCACCCTTTCGGGACAGGTCGCGGCGGATGTGCGCAGCCATTTCGGGGACAAGGTCTATGATGCCGTGATCCCGCGGAACGTCCGGGTTGCCGAGGCCCCGTCATTTGGGAAGCCGGCCCTGATCTATGATCTGAAATGCGCGGGCAGCCAGGCCTATCTGCGCCTCGCCCGCGAGGTCGTCGCCCGCGAGAAATCCCGTCGGCTCCAGGCCGCATGACCATGAATAAAAGATCGGAATCAGTCAGTTGAGCGAACGTCAGCGCGGGTCACAGAATCGCGGTTTGGGCCGAGGCCTCTCCGCCCTTCTTGGAGAACAGGTGGCCGAGAGCGCGGCGGTCGACGGGGCGTCCGCGCCCGCCGGCGTCCAGATGGCCCCGATTGAAAGCCTCAGGCCCAACCCTGATCAGCCACGGAAGGTCTTCGATCGGGACGACCTGGAGGAGCTGGCCGCCTCGATCCGGGACAAGGGGGTGCTTCAACCCATTCTCGTCCGGTCCCATCCGAAGGAGGATGGTGTCTGGCAGATCATCGCCGGTGAACGCCGCTGGCGCGCGGCCCAGCTGGCCCGCCTGACCGAGGCCCCGATCATCGTCAAGGAGATGGACGATGTCGCGGTGTTCGAGGTCGCCATCATTGAGAACGTCCAGCGCGCGGATCTCAATCCGCTGGAAGAAGCCGATGCCTACCGGACGCTGATGGAGCGGTTCGGCCGAACCCAGGATGCAGTCGCCGGCGTGGTCGGCAAGAGCCGCAGTCATGTGGCCAACATCCTGCGTCTGCTGCAGCTGCCTGAGGGGGTGCTGCAACATGTCCGCACGGGCAAGCTGAGCGCCGGTCACGCCCGCGCCCTGATCACGGCACCGGATCCCGTCAGCCTTGCCGACCAGATCGTGGCGGAGGGCCTCAATGTTCGTCAGGCCGAGGCGCTCGCCCGCCGGGCCGCAGAAGGACCAAGGGGCCGCAAGCCCGGAGCCGCTTCCTCGGGTGGCGAAGGTTCGGCTGATGTCGCGGCGCTGGAGCAGGACCTGGCGGACGCTCTCGGCCTCAGGGTCCAGCTGGCTGACCGGGGAGGCAAGGGCGAGTTGACCATCACCTATGGCAACCTCGAACAGCTGGACGACCTGTGCCGCCGATTGATGCGCGGCTGAGCCCGGCCTGTGCTAGGCTGGCAAGATGACGGACCAGCCTTCCAATCCGACCGCCGAAGCCATGAAGCGCGCCCTCGCTGCGAAGAAGGCGGGTAGCGGCCGCGCCCACAGTGGTCTTCCAGCCTCGGCGCGCGCTGAGGAAAAGTCTCAGCAGGCCCGCAGCGCGGCCCTCGCAAAGCCGGCTTTCCGCAAGGCGTCCAAGCGCGGCTGACCTGTCTGGACTGAAATTGATTGGAACAGAATCGCGTCTGGTCCCGGGTTTCGGACAGGAAGAATGCCGGAGCCGGATTGAAGGCATCGGCGGAGCTCTCCCGGCGGGATCAGGCTCTAGAGCCCCAGCCGCCTTGCCCGGGCTGAAATCTCCAGCAGCAAGCGTTCTGCGATCAGTTGGTCGGGTGAGCCCGTCGTCTTGGTCGCCACATCGGCCGCATTGACACTGTCCAGGACCCGGTCGAGGTCATCCAGCCTCCAGCTACGGGCCTGACGCAGCATTTCGGCCTCCTGCTTCCAGAACACACCGGCTGCCTTGGCCGCCTCCTTGGCGCCCGCGCCATTGGCCTGAAGGAGATGGATTCGACGCAGCTTGCCCAGGTGAACAGACGCCTGTCTCACCGCCATGACAGGCGATTCCCCCTCGGCGAGGGCGCGGCGCAGTCCGGACTGGGCGGGCGCGGGCCGGCCGCCGAAGGCCTGAAGCGCCGCATCCTGCAAGGAGGCGTCGGCCTCAACACCGAGATGACGCTCCAGCTCTTCCAGATCCATGGTCTTCCCGGACCCCGGGCCGATATAGAGCGCCAGCCGCTCGATTTCCTGCCGCATCAGGCCGCGCTCACGGGGCAGGCGGCTGACGAAACAGTCGAGTGCGTCTCCGGTCAGTCCGACCTTGTCGGCGGCGAGGGCCTCGCGCGTCATCCGGGCCACGTCGCCGGTCTCGTCCTCATAGCAGGCGATGCCCACGGCCCCCTGGGCCGCTTCGGCAGCCTTGCGAAGGGCCGAGTCCCGGCCCAGCGGCCCCGCCTCGATGACCAGCATGGCATCGGGATTGTAGCCGCCGTCGGCATGGATTTTGAGAGCGATCGCCAGGGCCTTGTCGACCGCGACCTTCTCTGACCCCAGCCGGACCCGAACGAGACGTCGGCCGCCGATCATGGAAAGGGCGGTCAGAGCCTCTTCAAGCCGGGCTCCGTCACCGTCTATGTCGCTGTCTGTCAGCAGGGTGACGTTGAAGGGGTCGTTGAGGTCCGGTGTGATGGCCTTGCACAGGATTTCAGCCCGTTCCCCCACGCCAGACCGGTCCTTGCCGTGGATCACGGCCGCCCGGACTCCCCGATCCGGTGACTTCAGAAAGCGATCGACCTCCGGGCGCTTCGCCAGAATCATTGTCGTCCCCCCGGCGGGAGAAGGTTCCGGTGCGGCCCTGGGGAGGGGGCGGGCGTCACTGGACGGACAGGGCTCGCATCAGGTCGAGCCGGATCAACCGGGCCAGCTCGTCGGCGGCCCTTTCCTCCCCGTCCTGCTGGGCAGCGATGGCCGCGAAGGGCTGGTCGGCGGAGGCATAGGTGATGGTGACGGTCTGAACGCCGGAGGCGGCCGTGCCTCCCCCGGTCGGGGTCAGGGTCCAGGCCCCGCGCACGGTGAGCTCGTAGCGCGTAGCCGTGTCGTCGATACGTCGACCCAGCGGACGCCGCGACTGCTCCAGCAACGTCTCCAGGCGCCAGAGGGGTGCCTGTGCGCCGTCGCGGCCGAGCGCGTCCTCAAGCTGCTCCCGCACCCGATAGCCGAGCCGGTCATCCTGGGTCGTTACGGCGATGCGCGCGAGGGAGGCGCCCACCCCGGTCTCGCCGTAAAGAGGCGTAAACCCGCAACCCGAAAGTCCCATCACCGCGACAGCGGCAAGAACGAGGGCCCGCATCAGCCGACCACCAGATTCACGATGCGATCCTTGACCACCACGATCTTCCTCACCGTCTGTCCCTCCAGCCGCGCCTGGACATCGGCGTCCGCCATGACAAGGGCCTCGACCTCTGCCGGCTCCAGTCCCCGGGCGACCCGGATCTCTCCGCGCCGCTTGCCGTTGACCTGGATGGGCAGGGTCACCTCATCGTCGGTTGCCAATGCCGGATCGAAGGCCGGCCAGGGCGCATCCAGCACCATCCCCTCTTCACCGATGCGCGTCCAGCATTCCTCGGCCAGGTGGGGTGTGAAGGGGGCGACCAGCCGGATCAGGGCCGACAGCGCCTCGCGTCGCGCGGCACTCCCCGCCGCCCCATGATCCCGGACCACGGCCACAAAGCCATAGAGTTTGGCAATGGCCGAGTTGAAACGGAAGCCGCTGACGCCCTCCGAGACGGCCTTGATGGCCTTGTGGGTCTCGCGGATCAGGGCGGCATCGGATTCATGGGGGGGTGCGTCAGGGTCGAAACTGTCGACCTCGGTCCAGACGCGCTGAACGAAGCGGGACGCGCCCTCGACGCCGCCGGGCGTCCATTGCACGTCACGCTCCGGCGGGCTGTCTGACAGGACGAACAGCCGGCCGGCGTCCACGCCATAGGTGTCGACGATTTCCTGCGGGGCGACGACGTTCTTCTTCGACTTGGACATCTTCTCGATGTCGCCGATCGTCAGTATCTCGCCCGTGGAC
Source organism: Caulobacteraceae bacterium (assembly GCA_947501315.1). Classification (GTDB taxonomy): domain Bacteria; phylum Pseudomonadota; class Alphaproteobacteria; order Caulobacterales; family Caulobacteraceae; genus Brevundimonas. The sequence continues at coordinate 9,915 of CANMXH010000052.1, forward strand.
AGTTGCCGCGCCGCGCGTTTGCCGGCGTCATTGGCGAGCTCGACGTCCGTGGGTTCTACCCAACCGCCGTCAGCCCGGCGGTAGGTCTCGTGGACCACCATCCCCTGGGTGAACAGGCCGGCGAAGGGCTCACGCACCGACATCAGCCCGGCGTCCGAAAGCGCGCGGCTGATGAAACGGGCATAAAGCAGGTGCAGGACCGCGTGCTCGACGCCGCCGATATACTGGTCGACCGGCAGCCATTTGTCGGCCGCGGCGCGGGAGATCGGCTCGGCGGCGGTCGGATCGGTGAAGCGGGCGAAATACCAGCTGGAATCGACGAAGGTATCGAGTGTGTCGGTCTCGCGGACGGCATCTTCTCCGCAGGATGGGCAGGCGACGTGTTTCCAGTCCGGATGACGATCCAGCGGATTTCCCGGTGTGTCGAAGGTCACGTCCCTCGGCAGTTCGACGGGAAGCTGATCGGCTGGAACGCCCACAGGGCCGCAGGCGGCGCAGTGTATCACAGGAATAGGACAACCCCAGTACCGCTGGCGACTCACGCCCCAGTCGCGCAGCCGGTAGATGGTCGCGCCCCGGCCCGCCTTGACGGCCTCGATCCGCCGGATGGCCTCGGCCTTGGCCGCTTCGATCTCCAGCCCGTTCAGGAAGTCCGAGTTGAACAGCCGGCCAGGGCCGACATAGGCCTCGGTGTCGACGTCGAAATCATCCCCGGCACCCTCTGGTCTCACGACCGGGACCACTGGCAGTCCATATTTCCGGGCGAAGTCGAGATCGCGCTGGTCATGGGCCGGGCAGCCGAAGATCGCGCCCGTGCCATATTCCGACAGGATGAAATTGGCGATCCAGACGGGCACCTCACGGCCGTCGAAAGGGTGGATGACCCTCAGCCCTGTGTCGAAGCCGATCTTCTCTGCCTGTTCGATCTCGGCCTGGGTCGATCCGCCCTTGCGGCATTCCGCGACAAAGGCGGCGGCGGCCGGATCGGTTTGGGAAAGGGCTCGGGCGATCGGGTGGTCGGCCGCAATCCCCATGAAACTGGCACCGAACAGGGTGTCGGGCCGGGTGGTATAGATCTCCAGCCCACCGGGTGCGGCGGCGGGGGTATCGCCGGCCCATGCCCAGGTCATCTGCAGACCCTTCGAGCGACCGATCCAGTTCTCCTGCATCAACCGGACCTTGTCGGGCCAGCGGCCTTCCAGCTCCTGCAAGCCTTCGATCAGGTCGTCGGCATAGTCGGTGATGCGCAGGAACCACTGGTTCAGCTTGCGTTTCTCGACCACGGCCCCCGAGCGCCAGCCCCGACCGTCGACCACCTGTTCATTGGCCAGAACCGTATTGTCGACCGGATCCCAGTTGACGACGGAGTCCTTGCGATAGACCAGCCCCCGCTTGAGCAGTTCGAGAAACCAGGCCTGCTGTTTGCCGTAATAGGCCGGGTCGCAGGTGGCGAACTCCCGGCTCCAGTCAAGGGACAGACCCAGCAGCTTCAGCTGGTCGCGCATGGCGGCGATGTTGGACCAGGTCCAGTCGCCGGGATGGATCCCACGCTCGATGGCGGCGTTCTCGGCGGGAAGTCCGAAAGCGTCCCAGCCCATGGGATGCAGGACATCGAAACCCTGCGCCCGTTTCGACCGCGCCACGACGTCGCCCATGACGTAATTCCGCGCGTGGCCCATGTGGATGGCCCCGGACGGATAGGGGAACATCTCCAGCACATAGTATTTGGGCCGTCCGGTCCCTTCGGTGGGAATACGGAAGGCATCGGCGGCCGCCCAGCGGGCCTGCTGGCGGGGTTCTGCGATCTTGGGTTCGTAGCGAACCGGTGTCTTGGCCACGGGAGTCTTTCAGGCTGCTCCTTCAGGAACAGGCCCGACGGAGGCTAGGCTATGGGAGGGATGTTCAGCCGGCGTTCGAAAGGTTGAGCTGGCGCGCCTTGGTCAGGATGGCGTTTTCAAGGTCCGTTTCCGTCTGGGCCGAGACCCGGGCACCGGTCCAGCAGCCGGCGGTGTCGACCTCGGCGTCGGTGTCGGCCGGATTGGGCGTGCAGCCGGGACGGATGACCTGTTTGGTGATGCTGACATTGAGAGCGTCTGCACGCAGGCGGCGATCAAGGATGAAGACAGTCGCCTTGAAACGCTCATTCGGCGTCTGGGGGTCGATGTACCAACCATAGTTGATCACCCCGCCCCACGGATCGGCATTGGCCAGCGGCATGAAGCTCAGGGTGTCCAGTGTGGCACGCCACAGGAAGGCGTTGACGCCGATACCCGTCTGCGCGTCCGCGGCAGCCTGCGCGCTGCCCATGCCACTGAAAACCTCGCCCACGGTGGGGCCAAACGGGCGGTTGCCGGCACAGCTGCTGAGCAGAACGCACGAGGTGATCAGGGCGACCGTCGCGCCGCGAACCAGCACCATCGGGACTTCTCCATAAAAATATGACGTGCCGCGGGCCCGTTCCAAGGCGCGCGGTGCTCCTGACCGAACACGAACCGGGCAGACGCGTTGCTCTATAACACGGCGAAAAGGGGCCATGACAAGGCGAAGACGCATTACGATCCGGACTGAACGGCACGGATCGGGTGCGACCGGAGCCCGGAGGCGAATTCGCGTGATGCTCGCGCCACAGGAGTCTTCCTGAGTCGCCATGAACCCTGCCGGTAGCGCAGCGTTTCGTTGACCGGACTGTCCTGTGGTGTCTAAGTGGAAGAAGCCACGACTTCGGGTTCTGGCGCATAAGGGCAGAATATGCGCCGAATGACGCGCAACACGGGCGCTCAGATCGCCGTACTGGCCGGGGCGGTTGCTCTCCTGGCCACGGCGGACGTCGCCTCGGCCCAGGCCTCCGGTGCCCCTGCGCGCGCACGCTCGCCTGCCCTTTCCCTCTCCGAAGCCCAGGCCGCCCGCGCCGCTGCGG
>CANMXH010000053.1 GCA_947501315.1 Caulobacteraceae bacterium
GGCTCGCCGCCATTCCGCATGGGCCGCTTGCGGCATCATGACGAGAGCGGCCAAAGCGCCGAGCAGCCATTTGCCGAAACGCATTCCGGATACTCCACGCTGGGTTGTTGTCTCTCTCTACCCCGGGATCATTACGGATTGAAGCCATCCATGGTGAGTTCAGCCCCGTTCCTTGGTCTTTGTGAACGCCACCACCGGGAACCGCTCCATCACATAGCCGGTCTCCCAGCTGGACTTGGCCAGAAACACCGGGTCGTCGTCGATGTCGCGGGCCATCTGGCCGCGGTATTTGCCCATGAAGTCCTCGACGTCGGCTGCGGCGCCGCCCGGCGCGGACGCTGTTCGACGGATGAAAAACATAGCCACTTCCTGGCTTCCATATTATACAAATCGAATAATATGGAGCGAGTGATACGGCGCTATGAGCCATTCTGAACATAGCGGTGCGAGGGGGCGAAGTCAGAGAGCCGGGCGGTATGTCCGGCAGACGCGGGGCTATAGCGCCTTCATCCCGGACGTCCTTCCGCCGTCCGATCTCGATCTGAAGGGGCCGGTGACGGCATCGCTGAGTCGCGCCGATCTCGCGCTCGGCCGACTTGACGGCGCGGTGGAGACCTTGCCGCATCCCGAGCTGTTCACAGCCATGTATGTCCGGCGCGAGGCAGTGCTTTCCAGTCAGATCGAAGGCACGCTGGCCTCGCTCGATGACCTGGTCGCCGCAGAGGCCCGGTTGCGGGGCGACAGGCCCTTGGGCGATGTGAATGAGGTCATCAACTATACCGCCGCTCTCAATTTCGGCATCGCCCGACTGGCCGAACTGCCGGTATCCGGTCGGCTGTTGCGGGAGATTCATGAAATCCTGATGTCGGGCGTGCGGGGTGGGCACGCCACGCCCGGTGCATTTCGAACCACTCAGAACTGGATCGGGGCCGCCGGGGCGACACTGTCAGACGCCGTGTTCGTGCCACCGCCGCCCGAGACGGTGCCGGATCAGATCGGGGCACTTGAAGACTTCCTGCACCGGCCCACCGATCTGCCGTTGCTGATTCAGGTCGGGCTGGCCCATGCCCAGTTCGAAACCATCCACCCCTTTGTCGATGGAAACGGCCGGTTGGGACGGCTGCTGATCACCTTCCTGCTTTGCGAGCGGACGGTTCTGGGCAAGCCGGTTCTCTATGTCTCACTGACCCTGAAAAGGCGGCGCGAGGAGTACTACAGGCGCCTTCAGGCCGTTCGCGACGATGGCGCATGGGAAGAATGGCTGATCTTCTTTCTGGACTGCGTGGCGGACGCGGCGCTGGACGCGGCCCGTCTGGCGAAAAGCATTCTCAGTCTTCGGGAGGCGCATCGCGACGCCATCGTCAATGAAATGGGGGCGCGGGCAGGCAAGGCGATCCGGCTCCTCGAGCGCCTGTATCGCGATCCCTATATCGAGGTGAACGAGGCGGTCAGGGTGCTTGGCGTCAGCTATGCGAACGCCAACACCATCGTCTGGGACATGGAGAGTCTCGGCATTCTGAGAGAGGCGACCGGACAGCAACGCAACCGCATCTTTGTGTACGAGGACTATATCGCCCTGTTCCGCGAGCTATAGTCAGCCCCGCTCCTTCGTCTTTGTGAACGCCACCTGCGGGAAGCGCTCCATCACATAGCCGGTCTCCCAGCTGGACTTGGCCAGAAACACCGGGTCGTCGTCGATGTCGCGGGCCATCTGGCCGCGGTATTTGCCCATGAAGTCCTCGAGGTCGGCTTTCGTGCCGCCGATCCAGCGGGCCTCGGCCCAGGGCGAGGGTTCGAAGATGACCTCCAGCCCGTATTCCTCGCCAAGCCGGTCAGCCATGACCTCGAACTGCAGCTGGCCGACGGCGCCGACGATGAAGTCCGAGCCCATCTCGGGCCGGAACAGCTGGGTCACGCCCTCTTCGGCCAGGCCGTCCAGCGCCTTCTTCAGGTGTTTGGCCTTGAGCGGATCCTTGACCCGCACGCGCTGCAGGATTTCGGGCGCGAAATTGGGCAGGCCGGCGAAGCGGATCAGGCCGCTCTCCGACAGACTGTCACCGACGCGAAGGACGCCGTGGTTGGGGATGCCGATGACGTCACCGGCAAAGGCGTCCTCGGCCAGTTCGCGGTCGCTGGCGAAGAACATGATGGGCGCGTTCACGCTCAGCTGTTTGCCGGTGTTCTGGACCTTCAGCTTCATGCCGCGCGTGAACTTGCCCGAGGCCATGCGGAACATGGCGATGCGGTCGCGGTGGTTGGGGTCCATGTTCGCCTGGACCTTGAAGACGAAGCCGGTGACCTCGGCCTCGCCGGGCGCGACGGTGAGTGGGACCGGTTCGGCGGCGTTGCGGGTCCCGGCGGGGGCGGCCTTGTGCGCCTTCATGATTTTCGGCGGGGGTGCCCATTCGCCGATCGCGGCCAGCAGTTCGTCGATGCCGAAATGGCGCAGGGCCGAGCCCCACAGCACGGGCGTCATATGGCCTTCGAGGAAGGCCTGGCGGTCGAACGCGGGATAGCCGCCCTCGACCAGTTCCCGGGCCTCCAGCAGGGCCTCATGTTCGCCGGCCTCGAAATACTGCGCGGCTTCGGCCAGGGGCAGGGCGTCGGGGTGGGGCACGTCCTCGGCGGCACCGGCGGGCTTGCGGGCATAGGGCTGGAACCTTCCGGTACCCATCTCGACCATGCCGCGCAGACGGTTGCCGCTCTGGGCCGGCCACCAGATCGGAGCCGGGTCGAGCTGCAGGCGCGATGCGATCTCGTCCAGCAGGGCCATCGGGTCCTGGGCCTCGCGGTCCAGCTTGTTGATGAAGGTGATGATCGGGATGTCGCGCAGGCGGCAGACCTCGAACAGCTTCAGCGTCTGCGGCTCGATCCCCTTGGCGGCGTCCAGCACCATGATGGCGCAGTCGGCGGCGGTCAGGGTGCGATAGGTGTCTTCGGAGAAGTCCTCGTGCCCCGGCGTGTCGAGGAGGTTGAACATCTTTGCCCCCCCGTCTTTGGTCGTGTGCTCGAACGTCATCACCGAGGCGGAGACCGAGATGCCACGCTCCTTCTCGATCTTCATCCAGTCGGACTGGGTCCGCCGGTTCTCGCCACGCGCCCGCACGGCCCCGGCCGCGCGGATGGCACCGCCCGCGAGCAGGATATGCTCGGTCAGGGTGGTCTTGCCCGCATCGGGGTGCGCGATGATGGCGAAGGTCCTGCGGCGCAGGGCCTCCTGTTCGAGAGGAAGTTTCGACATGGTGGCGGGGGTTAGCGCGGACGGGGCGGAAAGTCACCCGTCGGCTAAGCCGTTCGCTCAGGACGCGGGAGCGGGGGCTGCCTCCGGTTCCGCCTGCCCGGCCGCGGGCACCATCCCGGCCATTTCCATCGCCTGCTGCAGAAGCGCGCGTATCTCCGTAAGGCGGTCACCGCCGTGCGGGTTGTTGGCGAGCGGCATCAGGTAGAAGACGGCCTCACCAAACTGGCCCCGGTTCATCATGGCCTGTGCAGCCTGATAGCGCAGGGCTGAGACCTGTGGGGCCAGATCGACCCCGTTCCGCAGGATCTCCAGGTCATTGTCGCTGGGGTAGGTAGAGGCTCCGCGACGGTTCCGGTTCAAGGCCAGATAGGTCCGGTAATCCAGACCATCCGCGGCGTAGGCGCGCGCCAGCGCGCGCCGGGCCTCGCTGTACAGGGATTGGCGCCGGTCAGGGTCGCCGTCCTTTTCGGCCTTGTCGCCGGCGTCCATCAGGGTCACGGCGAAGAACCTCTGCCCCAACGGTTCGTCCGGATGCGCCCCGGCAATCGGTCGCATCACCTCCAGCGCCTCGTTCGGCTGCTGCATGTCGAGGTAGGCTTGGGCGAGAACGCGCGCGGCAAAGGGGTCGCCGGGGTACCGCGCCGCCACGCCCTGCGCCTCGGCCAGATTCGCAGCCCGAAGCGCTTCGGGGACGAAGCGTGCGAGCCGCAGGTCCAGCCAGATGAGCTCGCCCTCGGCAGGACTCAGCGCAGTGACGGTCACTTCAGCGGGGGGAAACGCATAGGGCTGGGACAGGAAATTGATCCGTCCACTGACGTAGCGTCGAACGTCGTCCTGAAGCTGGTCGGGGGTCCGGTCGATGGTCCCCGCCAAGGCCTCGACGGGATCCCGGCCGCTGTTGATGGCACCGAGGTAGAGGAACAGTTTCGCCTGCCGCTCCGGGGTGCTCATCAGATAGTGGGTGAGCGCCCAGGACTGGGCATAGTAGAAATGTCCGCGTGATCCGGTGTCGTAAGAACGGGATCGCAGGACCTGCTCCATGGGCATCCAGCTGTTGGTCCCGAGAGTCAGGGAGTTCATCCGACCCGGGCTGTGCAAGCCGATCCGCATGCGGCTCGGTGAGAGGTCCGCGGTCGCGAAAAATTCCGCGAATCCTTCACTGAACCAGCCGGGAAAAGCCCCGTTCAGGTTCTGGTACATGTAGTGATGGCCGTATTCGTGGAAGAGGGTGTGGTCGTTCTCCGGACCGGTTCCCCCGGTAACCGCGAAGATCCGCTCCTCCCCCGCTGTGTAGAACCCGCCTACGCTCTCGGGCATGTCTGGCCAGACCTTCAGCATGTCGGCACGCCCGTCGGCCAGGTAGATGGTCAGGCGCGGGGGAATCACATCGGGATCGCGGGGCGGAAACCAGGTGCGCAGCACGCGGTCGAACCGCTCGACCTTCTGAGCATAGTTCCGCAGGCTGCCTTCGCTCGTATTGCCGTAGATGACGAAATGTTCGCTCGTGGCCTTGCGCCACTCGGCCCGGGCGGGCGGGGCGAACAGCAGGAGTGAAGCGACCGCGGCCAGCGCCACGGCTCTCAGGATTGACAACGCGCTCATGGAACCCCCGCTCCCCTGCCCAAGGCACAACCTTAGCTTGGGAGTTCGGTTCGGTTCAAGCCGGTTATCAGGCCGCCATACGCATCCAGACCGCACGGTCGGCGGTGCGGGCGTTCAGCTTGCCCTTGGCGGCGCGGGCCTTCAGCTGGCGCATGACGGTGTCGGGCAGGGTGCAGAACCGGGGCTCGACGAGGGTCGGATCGCAGCCGGCAGCCGGGGCGGCGAACAGGGCGGCGTTCACCTCGGGCGACCGGTCGTGGATCAACCAGGCCAGCCGGCGCGCCCGCTGCGGATCATTGAGGTGCAGCATCGGATCCTCGGAAAACAGTTCGCAACCGAGTTCCAGCACATAGTCGAGCTCCAGGTTCTCGAAACGGCGCGCGTCGCCGGGCGTGACCGGGGAGGCCTCGTCCAGATCGAACACAACGTCGTTGAGAAGAAAGAGCATCGACAACACCCACCATCGCTTCGGGCTCATCGCGGCCCGTTGAAGCTGACCATAGGCGCCTGCGCTTGAGGTTCCGTGTGCGAACGCAGTTAAGGATTTCGCACTGGCGGCGGTGGCCGGTCACAGGTGGTTAGGGGGTGGCAGAGCCGGGTCGAGGGTCGGGGGTCGAGGGTCTTGGAGGGTTATCAGTCTCCGACCGGTGGGCCGTCCAGACGTCGCTTGAGCCGGGTGAGCATCCGGCTTAGCTCGTCGGCTGCGGCAAGGCTGGGATTGACCTCGTCTTGCGTTAGATGTCCGACACGGACGGCCAGCAGCAGGAAGGTCTGTGTCTCAGCCAGCGAGCCTCGTGCGATCCCGATGAAGCGGGCGTAGTCCTTGCGGCTGCCCCTCTGATAGCCTTCCGCAATGTTGGCGGGGACCGAGGCAGCCGCACGGGTCACCTGGCTGGTCATCCCGAACTGTTCCGATTTCGGCATGCCTCGCACGACATCATAGACGAGCGCCGCAAGGTCCATGGCCCGGTGCCAAACCTGCAGTTCCGTATAGCCGCCCATTCGATTTCCCTATTCCCTCGACCCTCGACCCTCGACCCTCGACCCTTCGCCCCCCGCCACCTTTTCCGTGATGAAATGCCGCCCCTCGCGGTCCTCGATCTCGACCACCCAGAGGTCCGGATCGTAGCCGATCTGGCGCTGGATATAGGCGTCGAGCTCGCTTTCGAATTCGCTCTCGACCGGCTGCATCCACAGGCGCTCACCGTCGGGTCCGAAGGCTTCACTATAGAGTCGGGCGCGGCGGCTGGAGGTGTCGAAGGCCTTGACGATGACCGTGCCGGCCCGGGCGTCACCCTTGCGTGCGACCGTGGCGAAGGCCCCGCCCAGCTCGGCGCGGCGGATCAGGGCGGACACCCAGAGGTCGCTCGAAAGAAGCAATTTGATAACCCTGCTCGGAAACCGGACCGGAACGCGTGATGCGTAGGGTACGGACCTATGACGATAGGCCAGACCACCCTGAAGACCAAAGCCGCACTGGCCGCCGCCGCCTTGCTGGCGCTGCCGACCCCGGCCCGGGCCGAGCCCGGCGATACCTATTATGAGCGCGCCTTTGTGGTCGCCGCCGACGCCCGCTGCAACCTGTTTGCCCCCCATATCGACGCGGCCCTCCAGGCGGCCACGGCCCAGGCCCGCGGTGCCGCCCTGCGTTCGGGGACCGGTCCGTCCGAACTCGCCGCCGCCGCCGGGCGCGCCCGCGCCCGGGCCGCGACGGTGTCCTGCTCTGATCCGCAGCTGGCCATGGTCCGCGCGAGGGTAGACGGGGCCTTTGCGGGCTGGATGCGCACGCCGCGCATGGACTTCCCGGGCACCCGTCGGAACTGGACCGCCAACCGCATCCGCTCGACCGCCGCCAACTGGCGGCTGCAGCAGACGTCCATGGTCGGGGCCTCGCCGGTCGCCTTCGGTTATACGGGCCAGGGCAATGCGTCGGGCCTTACGGCTGTGGTGAGCTTCGTCGGCCGTTCGCGCCCCTATGCCGCCCGCATCGTGCTGCGGGATCCGGCCCGGGTTCAGCGGCCCTGGCTGGCCGGCGACGGTCTCGCCCCGGTCTCGGCCCGCGCCAGCCTCTGGGCCACGGGCGTCGCTCCGGCTGAAGCCACCCTGCTGGCCGGGGAGCGCCGGACCGGCGAGGCTTGGCGGTTCCCCGCCACAGTCGCTGACGCGCTGGAGCGCCTCGACCCGCGCGAGACATTCGCCGTCGAATTCCATTTCCGCGACGGCAGCGTGGCGACCGCGAAATTCGAGGCGGGCGACTTCACGGCCGGGCGGGCGTTCCTGGCGATGGGGATGCTTTAGCCGCCAGTCGCGCCGGGTCAGCCCCCGCTCTTCATCGGCATCTGGATGATCTCGGCCCCACCCTCGCGGGCCGGTGCCCGCGCGATCACGGCCACGGGCAGACGCACTGTGACGGCTGTGCCCTCGCCCAGGGTGCTGTCGATGCTCATCCGGCCGCCGTGCAGTTCGGCAAAGGCGCGGACCAGTGACAGGCCCAGACCCGTTCCCTGCCGGCGCTGCTCGATCTCACCCGCCTGTTCGAACGGCCGGCCGAGGCGGCGGACGTCCTCCGGGGCGATGCCCACGCCGGTGTCGGCGACGATGACTTCCAGATAGGGGCCGATGGCCTCGACCGTCACCGTGATCGCGCCGTCCCGCGGGGTGAATTTCACGGCATTGGACAACAGGTTCAGGGCGATCTGTTTCAACGCGCGCTTGTCGGCCGAGACCTCGACCGGATCGCCGGGCAGGACGCTGGACAGGCTGACGCCCTTGTCATCGGCATTGACCCGGACCAGCGCCATGGCGGCCGAGACCACCTCGCGGGCATCGAACTGTTCAAGCGTCAGGGTATAGCGCTCGGCCTCGATCTTGGTCACGTCGAGGACGTCGTTGATCAGGTCCAGCAGATGGCCGCCCGCCTGGTGGATATTCTCGGCATATTCGCTGTAGCGGTCGGGCAGGGGACCGAAAATGCGCTGGCGCATGATGTCTGAAAAGCCGAGCACGGCGTTCAGGGGCGTGCGTAGTTCGTGGCTCATATTGGCCAGGAAGCGGGTCTTTCCGGCCTCGCGGGCTTCGGCCTCCTGCCGGGCAACCTCGAGGCCCAGTTCGCGGGCGTACTGGGCGGTCGCGTCGAACAGCTGGGCGATCAGACGTGGCCCCGCGGGATCATCCAGTCGGCGCATGATCAGCTGTACCCGACGGTCCAGCGCCGTCCGCGGTGCGAACAGGGCCGCACCGTCGTGGCCCTTCATGGCACGCTCGATGGCGTCCAGAAGCTGCGGTCGGTCCGGCGCATGCACAGCCGCCACGAGACCATTTTCGAACAGGGGATCGACCGGCAGTGAGACAGGCGGTGCACCATAGGCGGCCACAACCCGGCCAGAGGGTTCAAGCACAAGGGTCAGGCCGGGCCGGGCGGCCAGCAGGGTCTCGAGCCGGGCGGTCTCGGCCTCGGCGGCGGTGAGCCGGGCCTCGCGCTGTCGCCACGACAGACGGACCGCGAGGGCTGCGGCGGTGGCGGTCAACAGGGCCGAGATGGCCGCAAGACCGGGCAGGTGCGGGCCGGGGGTGACCGAGGCCGAGAGCAGGCCGGCGACGGCCGCCAGACCCACTGCGAGGGCACCGATCTGAACCGGCCTCGGGCCACCGAGTGCGATACCTGCCGCAAGGGGAAGAAAGACAAAGCCGCTGAGCGGACCTGTCAGTCCTCCGGACAGCGCGGCGGCCAGCAGGGCGGCGGCGCTCCAGATGCCGAGCTGCGTCATCCGCTCGGGACCGCCGTCGCGCCGCAGCAGGACCAGGCCGCTGAGGCCGGGCACCACCATGGCCAGGACACCGTAAAACACCGAGCCGTCGATGCCGACGATCCAGCGCCCGCCGAGCGCCAGCAGAGCCACCGCCACCGCCCAACCCGCATGCCAGGCAGCCAGCGACGGGCGATCGCTCGCCGGAGCGTCGGGCAGGGGCTTCGGGTCAGGGCGGGCGGACTGGATCAAGGGCGGGCCGGGGCGGGCCGGACAGGACACCGCCGGCCTCGCCAGACTAGACCCCGGGATGAGTCGTCCAAAGCCCGCACGCGTTCCGGGCGACTGACGCCGGCGGCTTGCGGTGGGATTTCCGGGGAAAGGGAGGGTGGTTGTCGTTAACGCCGGTCCGGCCTATCCAGCGCCCCATGACAGCCGCCGCGCCCATCGATGACAAACTGGCCGAACTGGTCGAGGAGTTCGACCTGCTCGGCGACTGGGAAGGCCGGATTGAATACGTCATCGACCTCGGCAAGGGTCTGGCACCCCTTGCGGACAGCGACCGGACCGAAGCGAACAAGGTTCCCGGCTGTGCCGCCCAGGTCTGGCTGGCCGTGCGCCGCGAAGGGGATCGACTGGTCTTCGTCGCGGACAGTGACAGTGCCCTGTCCAAGGGAAACATCGCCCTTTTGCTCAGGCTGTATTCAGGACAGACCCCGGCCGAAATCCTGGCCTTTGACGCCCGTGCGGCCCTTGACCGTCTGGGCCTGCCTTCGGCGCTGACGCGTCAGCGTGCCAATGGTCTGAACAGTATGGTGGGCCGGATCCGCGACGCCGCCGCTCAGTAGTAGGAGCCGCGGACCGTCATCGTCGGGCGTTCGCCGGCCTGTTCACGGACCTCGACGGCCAGGCCATATTCGTCAGGATAGGCGCTGCGGCGATCCCAGCGCCACGCATTGTCCGGCGGGCTGGTCCAGTACCGTTCGTCGCGAAAGGCGCGGCGGCCAAGGTCCGCCAGCTCGCGGGCGCTGGCCCGGCTGGAGGAGATGACGCAGCTGGCTTCATAGGCCTGGCGCGCATCACGTTCGACGGAGCCTTCCTCGATCCGGACCCGCCAGACGCCGTCCCGGGACACCATGGTGACCTCGGAAGCCCATTCATCAAGCGGCGCGGTGTCATTCACCGGTCGGCGGAACTCGAGTTCGCGGGCTGCCTTGACTGACCGTTCAAGGGTCAGGGCCCGGTTGGCAAAGGGGAGGCACACCTCGGTCAGCAGTCCGGCGGGCACCGCCTCCTGGGCTGAAAGGGGCAAGGCGACGGACAGCAGGCCGGCGGCCAGAACGCAACAAACTACTGGCTTCACCGTCATCCCCGAAATCGACGGCCGTAGGAGCCTGCCGCCGCAACGCAATAGCGCTATCCCGAAGGCGCGCGCTTTCACCTTCACCCTACGGCTGAATCCGGACAGTGGAAAGTTACGAGCCTGTAACCTGGCTCAGCGCGCCGTCGGTGTCGCCCGGCCGCCCTGTCAGCCGATGCGATAGTGGACCGCAAGGGCGGCCAGGCCCTTCTGCAGCAGATGTTTGCCCTCGCGGCGGCGGAGCCCGAGGTCGCGTTCGGCCGCCTGCAGGGCCGAGGCGCGGATGCAGATGGCCTCGACCATGGGCCGGGCGGGGCCGCAGGCCGCGAGCGCAGCCTCAACCCGTCGCGCCGCGGCAAGGGCCGAATCCCCCGGCTCGGCCCGGACCGACGACCCCCCACCCGAACGGGGCAGGGCGTCCCAGCGCAGGGTGACCGAGGGCCCGCGCGCCGCATGCTCGGCGTCGAGACCCAGGCGGGCGGCCGCCGCGATCTGGGCGGCGACCAGCCAGGGCCGGCCGTCGACCGTCCTGCGTTGCGCCAGCCACAGGATCGCCGACTGACCCAGATTGGCGCGCCTCTGTCCGGGCCGTCCGTCCGTCTCCATCACGGTGCGGGTCCCCTCGATCACGCCGGGCCGTCCCGGCTCGGGGGCCGGGCCGCCGGTATGCGGCGCGGTCCGCGCGACCCAGCCTCCGTCCGGTCGCCGCCGCAGCCCGGGTGTCTCGACCAGCCGGCGGAAGCCGTCCTCATCGAGGACCAGAATGACGCGGCTGCGCCGATCCCGTCCGGGCCTGACCGCATAGCCGGCCGGCACAGCCTCGATCCAGCCGTCGCGCCGCCCCAGCAGCCGCCTTGCACGGACGACCGCCGCCGTGTCCCCTGCCGGGCCGGTCATGCCGGCAGCTCACAGCTCGGGGCCTCAAGCAGTTGGCTGACACACAGCTCCAGCCGCTCCAGCATGGCATCGACCGATGGATGATCCCGCCCGTCCTCGGCCCAGCGGCAGGCCGCCGCCGCCGTCGCCCGGTTCAGGCCGAAGGCATGCGCCACCCGGTCCAGGGGCCAGCCGAAGGTGACATAAGCGGTATACAGGGCCAGCCAGCGGGCACGGCAGACCCGGCCGTTGAGCCGCACGGACGCGGTCATCTTCTCCACACTGATGCCGGTCGCCGCGGCGACCAGCTGCAAGGCCAGCCCGGCGCGGATCCGGTCCGCGTCGGTCACCGGCACCCGATAGGTTTCGACCATTTGAAACTCCCGTCATCCCTTGGCGCCGGTCATTTCTGTCGCCGACGTCTGTGCGGAATATAATCCTATAGATACGTCGAAAACGGACGCAAGGCGGCTCCGCTGACCGCACCGCGAAAAAATCTCGTTCGCTTGACTCAGGACTCTCGACGCCGATTCGCAAATCAGCCTACGATTCGTCTCAACGGGGTGGTGTTAACCTTTCTTAAGTTTTTCCCCGGTTAACTCCCGAACAAGGTTACCCGGCATTCGATGTCGGAAATTACTGTCAAGTTTTGCCTGGAGGGGCATGAATGCGCGTCCTGCTTATCGAAGATGATCATGCGACCGCGCAGAGCATCGAACTCATGCTCAAGTCCGAGGGGTTCAACGTCTACACGACGGACCTCGGAGAAGAGGGCATCGATCTCGGCAAGATCTATGACTACGACATGATCATGCTGGACCTGAACCTGCCCGATATGAACGGTCTTGAGGTTCTGCGTCAGCTGCGCGTCGGCAAGATCAACACCCCGGTCATGATCCTGTCGGGTTCAACCGAGATCGAGACCAAGGTCAAGACCTTCGGCGGCGGCGCCGACGACTATATGACCAAGCCCTTCCACAAGGACGAACTGATCGCGCGCACCCACGCCGTGGTCCGTCGTTCCAAGGGTCACGCCCAGGCCATCATCCACACCGGCGAGATCGCCGTGAACCTGGACGGCAAGACGGTCGAGGTGAACGGTCACCGCGTCCATCTGACGGGCAAGGAATACCAGATGCTGGAGCTGCTCTCGCTCCGCAAGGGCACCACCCTGACCAAGGAAATGTTCCTGAACCACCTGTACGGCGGCATGGACGAGCCCGAGCTGAAGATCATCGACGTCTTCATCTGCAAGCTGCGCAAGAAGCTGGCCACGGCCGCCGGCGGCAAACACTATATCGAGACCGTCTGGGGCCGCGGCTACGTCCTGCGCGACCCGTCGGAAAGCTCGGCCCCGGCCCCGGTCAGCGCCGCCGCCTGACCGGTTCGGCTATCGGACAATGAAACGCCCGCCGGAGCGATCCGGCGGGCGTTTTCTTGCGTGGTGTCCGGGAGCAGCCTGTTCCCGGGCCAGCTATGGGTGGCGGGCCGGCTCCGGCTCAGAACGCCTTCGGCAACCCCGCGTCCTTCAATATCTGATTGGCCATATGCCGGCTCTTCGTCCTCGGCACGGCGAAGGTCTTGCCGGTCGCCGGGCTGAACCAGATTTCGTGGCTGCCCTTGCCGGGCCGGACGAACCGGCATCCGGCCTCGCGCAGACGCCGCTCGAGTTCCGGATAGAAGTCCTTCGGTACGGACTCAGGACGCGGCCTTCAGCGCCGTCTCGCCGGTGATGGTGATCGGACCGGGCACCATGCCGTTGTCGCGCATGAGCTCGGGGGCCAGGGCTTCGACCAGGTCGACGAACTCACTCAGCGTCGCCGCCTCGACGTTCAGGCCGATGATGTCGCTCTCGGACCCATAGACCTCGGCCTCGGAGTCCCAGACAGCAGTGACGGTGTAGCGAGCCATGAAGGAATAATGGGCGCGAGGGCCGGGGCCGTCAAC
>CANMXH010000054.1 GCA_947501315.1 Caulobacteraceae bacterium
CACGGCTTGACGCTGTCACGATAGACCCAGCGATAGGCGGTGAGGGCCGAGACCTCGCGCAGCAGGGTGGTCCACTGGAAATAGTCCAGCTGGCCGCCGACCCGCTCGCCCTCGGGCAACAGCAGATGGTATTTCACGTCCAGCAGCCGCGCGGTGTTGTCGGCCCGCTCGATGGCCGCGCCCAGCCGCAGGAAATAATAGCCGTCGTTCCTCAGCATGGTCCGCGAGGTTGCGCCTTCGACGGACAGGGTGACGGTCTTCACCCACTCGAGGAAACGCGCGAACTCGTCGCGCCGGGTCGGCTGGCCCTGTTCCTCCAGCCCGTTCCAGGCCCCGTTGATCGCCTCCCAGAGCTCGACCGTCAGGGCTGTGCGCACCGAGCGGGCATTGGTGCGGGCGCGGGTGATGCAGGCGGTGATGGACGAGGCGTTGTCAGGCGCGAAAGCCAGATACTCCCGCACCGACTTCTCGGTCGGTGACCGGCCCAGCGCCTTGGGTGCACCCGCCGAGGCCAGGGCGCTGGCCCAGACCGTCTCCGCGTCGCCGTCGCCGCGCGTCGGGATCGCCGCCAGCCGCAGCGTGGCCTCGAGGATGCGGGCGAGAAAATCCGCCCGCTCGATATAGCGGCCGGTCCAGTACAGGCTGTCTGCGGTTCTCGAGAGCATCAGACGTCCAGCACCCAGGTGTCCTTGGTGCCGCCCCCCTGGCTGGAGTTGACCACCAGCGAGCCGGGCTTCAGCGCCACGCGGGTCAGGCCGCCGGGTGCGACCTTGACCCCGTCGGGGCTCGACAGGACGAACGGCCGCAGGTCGACATGGCGGCCATGCAGCTCGCCCTTGTCCAGCGTCGGCGCGGTGGACAGATCGAGCGTCGGCTGGGCGATGAAATCATCCGGGTCGTTGATCAGCTTCTTCCGGAACGCCTCGATCTCGGCCCTGGTCGCGGCCGGTCCGACCAGCATGCCGTAGCCGCCCGAGCCGCCGACCTCCTTGACCACCAGCTGGTCCAGTTTCGACAGCACCTCCTTCAGCGCCTCCGGCTCGCGGCAGCGCCAGGTCGGGACATTCTTCAGGATCGGCTCCTCGCCGGTGAAGAAGCGGATGATCTCGGGCATGTAGGTATAGACGGCCTTGTCATCGGCCACGCCCGTGCCGACCGCATTGGCCAGGGTCACCGTCCCAGCCTGATAGGCGGTCATGAGGCCGGGCACGCCAAGGCTGGAATCCGGTCGGAAGGTCAGGGGATCGAGGAAATCGTCATCGATCCGCCGATAGATCACATCGACCTGCTGACGGCCCTGGGTCGTGCGCATGAAGACCTTGCCGTCGTCGACGAACAGGTCGCGCCCCTCAACCAGATCGACGCCCAGTTTGTCGGCCAGGAAGGAGTGTTCGTAATAGGCCGAGTTGAACGGCCCGGGCGTCAGGACGACGATGGTCGGATCCCCCCCCGCCGCCTCGGGTGCCGACCCGCGCAGGCTGGCCAGCAGCATGTCCGTATAGATCTCGACCGGCCGCACCGGATAGTCGGCGAACAGGTCGGGGAACAACCGCATCATCATCTCGCGGTTCTCCAGCATGTAGGAGACACCGGATGGCGTTCGGCAATTGTCCTCCAGCACATAGAAGCCGTCCTCGCCGGTCCGCACCAGATCGACACCGGCGATATGCACCCAGACCCCGCGCGGAGGGCGCCGGCCCTGCATCTCGGGCACATAGTGGGGATTGGTCAGGATCAGCTCGGCCGGCACGATTCCGGCCTTCAGGCATTCCTGGGCACCATAGACATCGGCCAGGAACAGATTGATCGCCCGGACCCTCTGGGTCAGCCCGGCCTCCAACCCCGCCCATTCGGCCGCGCCGATGATGCGGGGGACGACATCGAACGGGATCAGCCGCTCGCTGGACTCAGCATCGCCATAGACGGCGAAGGTGATCCCCATACGGCGGAAGAACAGCTCCGCCTGACGCGAGCGCGCCTGCAGCAGCCCGTCGGGGGCGTCCGCGAGCCAGCGCGCGAGCCCGCGATAGCTTTCGCGGACACCCCCGCCGTCACCGGACATTTCGTCGAAGGCCATGCTGCTCCCGCTGCAACGATCTTGCAGCGTGGCCCGACAAACGACGCTGGCGCAACAGGAATGTTGCGCCAGAAGGCAAGACGGTTCCGCGCGCTGGTCTTAACGCGAGGGACCGGTCAGGGCGCTGCGGTAGGTTCCGCCCGCGGCCCGGCGTTCTTCAGATACCGGTCCAGCCAGCGGGTCATCTCCCACTGGGTGTGGCCGACCGATTCCCGCGCGCGGTAGCCGTGGGCCTCGAGCGGCAGGACGACGTAGCGAACATTGGCACCATTGCCCTTGAGCGCGGCATAGAACCGCTCTGACTGGACCGGGAAGGTACCGGAGTTGTCGTCCGCCTCGCCGTGGATCAGCAGGATCGGCTCATTGACCCGGTTGGCGAAGGTGAAGGGCGACATCTCCGTATAGGTATCGCCCGCCTCCCAGTAGGTGCGCTGCTCGGCCTGGAAGCCGAACGGGGTCAGGGTGCGGTTGTAGGCACCCGACCGGGCGATGCCGGTGCGGAAGAGGTCGGTGTGGGCCAGCAGGTTGGCGGTCATGAAGGCCCCGTAGCTGTGCCCGCCGACGGCGATGCGGTCGCGGTCGGTGACGCCCATGCCCACAACCGCCTCGACCGCCGCCTCGGCGCTGGCGGTCAGCTGCTGGATGTAGGTGTCGTTGGGCTCGGCCCCGTTGACGCCGACGATCGGCATCGAGGGGTCGTCCAGCACGGCATAGCCCTGGGTCAGCAGGAACAGGTGGCTGATGCCACCCGGCCGGGTGAAGCGGTTGGCGGTGTCGACCACCTGCCCCGCCACGGCCGCGTCGGTGAACTCGGCCGGATAGGCCCACATAACCAGCGGCAGCGGCCCGTCCCGGTCCTTGTCGTAGCCGGCGGGCAGATACAGCGTCCCGGACAGCTGCACCCCGTCGGCGCGGGTGTAGCTGATCAGCTGTTTTGTCACCCCGGCCATCTGCGGGGCCGGATCCGGGAAGCGGGTCAGTGGCGTCGCATCGGCGTCCAGATCACGGACAAAGAGGTTGGGCGGATCGTTGCGGGTCTCCCGCCGCGTCACCATCCGGCGACCGTCCTCATCGAGGATGCCGACGACACTTTCATAGACCCCGTCCGCCGAGGTCCAGATCCGCTCCATCAGGCCGGTGACGAGGTCCATGCTCGACAGGAAGGGATACTCCCCTGCCCGCGTCGCCCCGGCACCGGTCATGAGCACACGGGTGCGGTCGGCGGTGAACCGCATGACCGGGAAGCCGCTGGCATTGGGTTCGGTCACCGGGGAGCCCGGATCGTTGTAGCGGTCCTGATAGTTCCGCTCCAGCAGGACGCGCTCCTGTCCGGGGTTCGACGGATCGACCAGATAGCGGGTCTCGCGCCGGCTGTTGAACTGTCGGCTGACGACCAGGGCGGTATCGGCATCGCCCCAGACCAGGCCGGCGAAGCGGTCCTTCAGATCGATCAGCGGCGTCGGTGCGGAGTCGAACGGGGCCTCAAGGGTGAACACCCGGTCGCGCACCTCGGCCGGGGTGCGGGGATCGCCGCCGTCCTGGGCCTCGACCCAGACAAGGGTCGAAGGCGCGTCGGCCCGCCACTGGGCCGAGCGCGGGCCCGGCGCCACGGAGTCGAACGGCGTCGGGATGTTGTCGCGCAGCGGCAGGTCGGCGACCCGGTGCACGACCACGCCCTCCATATCCGTCACCAGAACATCGGCCGGGAACAGGGCTGCGGGGACGACATAGCTGTAGGGCCTACGCACCCGGGTTTGCAGGACATAGCGACCGTCCGGCGAGACGCCCGACCCCAGATAGACGGCCGCCGCGCCGAGTGTGCGCGCCTGCCCTGCCAGTGGGACAAGGGTCAGCTGGGAGGTGAAATAGTATTCGAACAGGGCTTCGTCCCCGGCATTCGACAGCAGGTCCTGATAGGTCCGGGCGGGGGCCAGGCGGCCGAAGCTTTCCTCGACGATCGGGCCCTCAGGCGGACGGCTGACGTCCGGGGCCGGGCCGCGGCCCTGCGGCGTCATCCGGACGACCAGACCCGAACTGTCCGGCAGCCAGTCGAAGGCCCCCCCGCTCGCCGCATTGACCCGGGCGTCGGTCAGCTTGCGCGCGCTGCCGCTGGCCACGTCCACGACCCAAAGCTCCAGCCCGGTCGGCGCATCCATCAGCAGGGCCACCGAGCGGCCGTCCGGCGACCAGCCGGGTGAGAGGAAGCGTGAATTGGCCGGTAGACTGACCGCCTGCGCGAGGCCGCCCGCGACGGGCTGGAAGCTGAGGCCGGTCAGCCAGGTCACCCGGCTGTTGGCCTGGCCATTGTTGCGCGGATTGATCCGGTAGCCGGCCAGCCGCAGCATCGGCTCGGCCATTTCGGCGATGGGCGGCAGGTTGGCGCGCTCGAACAGGGCCAGCATCGTCCTGTCGGGCGACAGGCTGGGCGTCGGGGTCGGTCGGGTGTCGAGAATCTCGGCGATCGGGGCCGGCGGCTGCTGATAGGTCCGGCCTTCCTGCGCCAGCACGGGGCCGGCCAGGGCGGCCAGCAGCACAAAGGCGGGCAGGGCCCGGCCGAGCAGACGATGACGCATGATGAACTCCCCAAACGACCGGCCCCGATGGGCTGCGGCACGCTAGGGTCCGGGCAAGGCTCCGGTCAAGGCGCGGGCGGCGCCGGTTCCTGACCTGCGAAGCGCATTTCGCGCGCCGCCATCCACGCCTCGCGCACGCCCTGTCGCGGCATGTCGACGCCGAAGACCGCCAGTTGTCCGACCCAGACCCCGGAGATCTGCTGGATCGTGCCCTGCAGCCAGGACGGAGCCTGCTGCCGCGACCAGTTCAGGGGCGAGACGGCGTTGAACACGAGCAGGAAGGCCGCACTGACCAGGATCGTGCGGCCGGCCCAACGGCGATCGCGGGCGGCGAGGCCTTCGTCGTCCAGCGGTGGGTCAGGCGGAAAGGCGAACCGCCCCAGCGCCAGCAGACGGTTCTCGCGGGTCGGCAGGTCGTGGGCGTCGACGTTCTGGTTCCGGTCGCTCCAGGGATCGCCCGGCCCGGCCGTGAGGCCGTCGTCCAGCGGCGGAAAGGGCGACTCCTGCCGGTAAACCGGAAACGGCTCCAGCGGGATTTCGGGAGGATCGCGGTCGTCGGTCATCGCCGCCTCAGAACTGGAAATAGATGAAGGGGGCCACGCCTTCGGGACGGACGGCCTCGACCAGCAGAATGGCCGCACCGATCAGCAGACCCAGGGTGACCGACGGTGCCGCCTTCAACCGCTCGGCCACACCTTCGATGGCGCGCGGCGGCAGCCAGTGCATGGCCAGGCCGCCGACGATCAGGGTCAGCAGCAAGGGCGTCAGCGCCGTCACCGGCCCGACCCGGCCAAGCCCCTGCAGCATGGCCATGGCCAGATCGAAATTCTCGGCACGGAACAGGATCCAGCCGAGGCAGACGACGTGGAATGTGACCAGCACCCCGATCACGGTCGGCACCACCTTGCGGTCGCCGAAGGCCGCCCGGCCCAGCCGCTCGATGACCTGCACCCCGCCGTGCAGGGCCCCCCAGGCCAGGAAGGTCCAGGCCGCCCCGTGCCAGAGTCCACCCAGCAGCATGGTGATGAAGACGTTCACGCAGGACGAGGCCAGCCCCTTCCGTCCGCCGCCCAGCGGCACATAGAGATAGTCCCGCAGCCAGCTGGACAGGCTGATATGCCAGCGCCGCCAGAAACTCTGCAGCGACGACGCGCGGTACGGCTGGTCGAAATTGCGCGGAAAGGAATAGCCCAGCAGGGCGGCCAGGCCGATGGCCATGTCCGAATAGGCCGAGAAGTCGCAATAGATCTGGACAGCATAGCCATAGGTCGCCGCTGCGATGTCGAACCCGGAGTAGGCAGACGGGTCGAAGAACACCGGATCGACGAGGCTCACCGACAGTTCCGACGCGATCACCGTCTTCTTGAACAGACCCCAGACGATCAGCAGCAGACCGTAGGTCGCCATCTCCCGAGTGAGCCTCGGGGCCCGGTCGAACTGCGGCAGCAGATCCGAGGCCCGCACGATCGGCCCGGCCACCAGATGCGGGAAGAAGCTCATCAACAGCATGACGTCGAGCAGGTTCTTCGCCGGGGGCGTCTTGCCGCGATGGACGTCCACGACATAGCTGATGCCCTGGAAGGTGAAGAACGAGATCCCGACCGGCAGGACGATCTGCAGCAGCGGCAGGTCCCGCTCCCAGCCGAACCGCATCAGCAGGTCGCCGGCCTGTTCGATGAAGAAGCCGTAGTATTTGAAGAAGCCGAGGATCAGCAGATTGGCCGCGACCCCGAGGCCGACCAGCCAGGCCTTCTTCGCTCCCGGTTGCCGTGCGATCAGCGCGCCGACGCCCCAGTTCAGCACCGCCGAGGCGATCAGCAGGGCGACGAAGCGCCAGTCCCACTGGGCATAGAAGAACCAGCTGGCCAGCAGCAGGAACAGTTTGCGACGCCCGTTCTCGCGGTCCAGCGACCAGGCGGTGAAATAGACGAACAGGAAGAAGACGCCGAAGACGAGCGTGGGAAAGAGCATCTATTCGCCTCCCCTGCGCCGCGCTGACCAGGCCTCATAAGCGGTCATCAGGTCGGCATGGAGCATGCCGCCGATCCAGTCAGCGCCGGCAGAACTGAAATGCACCCGGTCGCGCAACATCAAGGGCTCGCCCCGTGTCGCCAGCCGATCCGCCGAACAGTCGCCGCCCATCCGTCCGTGCCAGTCCCAGAACGCCACACCCATGTCGGCAGAGACCCGGCGTTGCACGTCCCGCACCAGCGCCAGCGAAGGCGGAGAGCTGCGCAGGCCATCAGCGCTGCAGCCGTTGGTGACACCGCTCCGTAGTGCATCCGGTGCACCCACGATCATCAGGGACGCCTCCGGTGCCAGCCGCCGCAACCGCGTGATCTGCCCGCGCAACAGCGCCTCATAAGCCTCCGGGTCCAGCCTGTCGTCGAACCCCTCATTGGTGCCGAAGGCCAGCACGATCAGCGCCGGCCGCCAGGCCGCCAGCTCCCGCGCCATGACGGCCTGATCTCGCGAGGCCAGATCCCGGAGCGTCGCACCGACCACGCCGAGATTCGAAAGCTCGACCCCCGGGGCACTGAGCGTCAGGCGCAGGTCATCCAGTGAAACGACCCCGTCGATGGCCTCGAGGACCATTTGCCGGTGGTTCGATTTCGCGATCAAAGTCGTGCAGCGCCCGTTATCAAGGGAGACGATCCAGACCTCATCATCGGCCGTGACCTGCAACCGGCCGGGTCCCTCCCCGCACAGGCCGATGCGCAATGGAGCGGGCGAAGGGCGGTCGCTTCGAACGGTCAGGGTCCCGCCCGACTGGACGGTGATCGCCTGCACCCCCGTCAGCCCCACGCCGGCCCGGACATAGCCGGTGTTGCCGACCAGCGGCGCGAGGGTGGCGATCCAGCCTTCCGTCGTCACCTCGACCCGCATCGGCGAATAGCCGGCATAGGGGATGCCGGGCGGAAGCACACCGCGGCCACCGTCGCCAAAGCGCCCCTGCAGCGCCGTCCGCAGCCTGCCGGTGATCCGGTCGCCTGCGGTGTGGCTGTCGCCGATCTGGAGGATGTGCACGGGTGCCTGACCCCGACCGGCTTCCGCCTCCGACAGGGCTTCGAACACGCCGTTGAGCGCCCCGGGCTGACACAGGCCGTCGGGACAGATGGAAAGGCCCGGCGCAGGAATGTCCGCCGGTCCATAGGGGACCTGCGCGGCCGCACCGGACGCCAGGGCAGCCGCGACGAGGACCCCGGCGAGCCTTTTCATGCTCAGGCGGCGGGCTCTGCGGGCGGCGGGGAGGCCGGACCCGGTGACGGCACGCGATCCAGTCCGGAGTCGCGCCTGATCATCGCCGCGACCGGGGCACTCATCCGCACATAGCCGGCCATCGACATATGGATGCCGTCGCCGGCGCGCATCAGAACACGGCGTCCGCCCGCCGTGGGGAGATAGGCCTCATAATCACCGTCCCCGTTCGAGGTCAGGCCCACGGTCTCGATATAGGGCACGCCCAGCGCCCGCATCCGCGACTCGATCACGCCGTTGATCAGCATCATCTGGTCGTCAAAGCTGTCCCGCTTCATTCGGGGCAGGCCGACCCAATAGACCGCGATACCCCGGCTGCGCAGCAGGGCGACCAGATCGTCAATCCGCCGGCCATAGGCGGCCTTCCAGCCGTCGGTGCCGAACCTGTGGATGTCGTCGCCGGTATCGATACCCTGTGCGTCATTGGTGCCGAACAGCAGCACGGCGACATCGACCGGATGCTCATCCAGCTGCGCCCGGGTTCTGGCGTGAATGTTCACATAGTCGTAGCGGGACAGCCCGGTCGACACCTGCGAGAATTTGCTCACCTTCAGGTTCTGCTCGTCCTGCAGCTCGCGGTACAGGCCCGCGTACAGGCCGTCGGCCATGGAGTCCCCGAACACGCCGATGCGCAACGGTCCCTCGGCCAGCCGGGCGTTCAGGGGGGTCGCGCGGGCGGTGGCTGGAACGGGCACCGTCGCGGGCGCAGCGGCGGCAGGCGCAGAGACGGATGTGGGCAAGGGCGCAGAGGCCGCGGCCCTGTCGCCCAGCAGGATCGTAGGATGGCGCAGCCACGCCCGGCCGTCTGGCGTCAACGCCAGTCCGGCCAGGACACCGATCAGGAAGATCGCCGTCAAAGCGTTGATGCCAGCGCGCAAACCGATCCCCGACTGAACCTTGAGCCGTCTGACCCTTTAACCCATCACCGCCGTATAGCCACCTCGTGCCCGCCTCGCGGGAGCAAAAAGGTTAACCCAGCGAGGTTCAGCCGAACCGGCGCTCGGCCCACCGTGCACTGAGATACCCGCCCAGCGCCGAGACGCTCGTCAGGGTCGTGCCCCAGGCCAGATCAATCAGGGTCAGGTGGAGCGACCAGACCTTCAGCGTCGCCTGATTGGTCAGGTCGTAGGTGGCATAGGCCACGAAACCGAGCACGGCGCCGTTGATCACCGCCCGCTGCCAGGCCCCCTGACGCAGCGCGGGTGCGATGGCCAGGAAAACGGTCCCGAAGATGGAGATCAGGTAGAAGGCAACCGCCGCCTGCATATCCGGCTTGTCGGCCAGGATCGGGCCCAGCACCGGCCGGTAGAGCCGGTCGGTCATATTGGTCAGCCAGACCGCATCGATGGCGGCAAAGGTCAGGCCCGCGCCGAGATAGGCCGCTATGTATTTGAACATGAAGTCAGGTCCTTACGCTGGTTTCAGGAGATAATGGGTGACCGCCCAGGTGTTGCCGCCGTCATTGCCGAACAGACCCGCCGTGGCCAGATAGAACCGCCGCCAGCGCCGCCGCCACAGGGCCGCGTCGGGTCCGTAGGTCTCGCGCATCAGTTCCATCACCCGATCGCCGTTGGCGTCCATATTGGCCAGCCAGTGGTCCGCGGTGCGCTGGTAGTTGACGCCGCTCCAGGTCCATTCACGCTCGACTGCGAACAGGTCCGGGAACTGCCGTATGAGGCCACGGCTGGGCATGACGCCCCCGGTGAAGAAGTGCTGGGCGATGAAGTCACCGCTGTCGGTATGGTCGAACCGGTAGGGTGCGTCGCGGTGGGTGAAGATGTGGATGAACATCCGACCGTCGGGCTTCAGCCAGCCCCGGGCGCGCGTCAGCAGGGCCCGCCAATTGGCCATGTGCTCGAACATCTCGACCGAGACAATGCGGTCGAAACCGTCACCGTCGGCCGGGCTGAAGTCGTTCATGTCGCAGGTGATCACGGTCAGATTGGTCAGGCCGCGCGCCTTCGCCTGGGCTTCGATATGACCGCGCTGGCCATGGCTGTTCGATACGGCCGTGATCGCCGAGTTCGGATAACGCTCGGCCATCCACAGGCTCAGCGAGCCCCAGCCACAGCCGAGCTCCAGCACCCGCTGGCCGTCGGCAAGCCCCGCGTGATCGCAGGTCTCGGCCAGCGCCGCCTCCTCGGCCTGATCCAGCGATGTGTCGGCGGCCGGATAGAGGCAGCAGGAGTATTTCAGGCGTTTGCCCAGACAGATCTCGAAGAACTCCGGGGGCAGTTCATAGTGCTGCGCATTGGCCGCCGCCGTATGCTCGGCGATCGCGCGCTGCGCCATGTCGCGGGCGAACACGGCCTCGTCATGCGGCGCCTCGCGGTCCAGCCGCCGGCGCGCCTCGCTGACCAGACTGTCGATCGCCGGACGGGCGATGAAGTCCGGGAACGGCGCATCCTGCAGGCGACGTATGGCGACGTTGGCGAGAGACATGGACGCTCCTGGCAGGACTTGGGATAGTAGATCTACGTCAAAGCCCGGCATCCGGATGAACGGCATCCACCGGGCTGATTCGGCCGTATGTTATCGGACAGCAGTTGGAGTCGGCATGCCCCCTCATCTCGTCGCGGAGACGCCCCCCTCGCCCCCGGGCCGGCGGATCGCCGTGGTCGGCTCGGGCATCTCCGGGCTGTCGTGCGCCTGGCTGCTGTCACAGGCGCATGACGTCACCCTGTTCGAGGCCGACGACCGCCTCGGCGGTCACTCCAGCACGGTCGACGCCCCGTCGCCGGACCAGCCGGTGGCCGTCGACACCGGCTTCATCGTCTACAATGAGGCCAACTATCCCAATCTGACCGCCCTGTTCGCGCATCTGGACGTGCCGACCAAGCCGGCCATGATGTCCTTTGCCGTGTCGATCGATGACGGAGCCTTTGAATACTGCAGCCAGGGGATCGGTGCCCTGTTCGCCCAGAAGCGCAACTACGCCAGCCCACGGTTCTGGCGGATGATCGGCGATCTCCTGCGGTTCCAGAAACAGGCGCCGCGTGATCTGCCGGAGCTGGAACGGACAGGCGAGACCCTGCACGCCTATCTGGCGCGTCGCGGCTACGGGACCCTGTTCCGGGACGCCCATCTGCTGCCCCAGGCCGCCGCCATCTGGTCCTGCACCATGGGACAGATGGCCGACTATCCGGCGGCCTCCTTTGTCCGCTTCTACATGAACCACAACCTTCTGACCCTCGATCTGAGGCCGACCTGGCGCACGGTGCATGGCGGCAGCCGATCCTACGTGACCCGGCTGGTCGAGGCCTTCCGCGGACAGGTCGTCACCAATGCCGGGATCACCGGCGTCTTGCGCGGGCTCGACGGCGCGGCTCTGCGGTTCGACGACGGGCGGCTGGAGCGGTTCGACGCCGTGGTCCTGGCCACCCATTCCGATCAGGCCCTTGCCCTGCTGGAAGCGCCGTCGGCGGACGATCGCCGCCTTCTGGGGGCCATCGGCTACCGGGCCAATCACGTCATCCTGCATCGCGACGTCACCCTGATGCCGAAGCGGCGCAAGGCCTGGGCCGCCTGGACCCACAAGGGTTACTCGGCCCGCGCGGGCGAAGGCGGCGTGACCTACTGGATGAACGAGCTCCAGTCCCTGCCCGGCCCGCCCCTGTTCGTCAGCCTGAACCCGGCCCGGGATCCGGATCCGGCCCTGGTGATCGGCGAATGGGACTATGAGCACCCGGTGTTCGACAGCGCCGCCGTCGCCGCCCAAACCGAGCTATGGTCGCTTCAGGGCCGCCGCAATGTCTGGTTCGCAGGGGCCTGGTTCGGCTCGGGCTTCCACGAGGACGGCATCCAGTCCGGGCTGGCCGTTGCCGAACAGCTGGGCGGCGTTCGCCGGCCGTGGACCGTCGAAAACGAGAGCGGCCGGATTCATCTGCGCCCATCCGCTGACCCGGACCGGCTGACCGAAGCGGCGTGAAAGCGTCTCTGGCCAACACCGCCGCTTCCGCCCTCTATGTCGGCGAGGTCGTGCATCAGCGGTCGCGCAGCTTCGACCATCGCCTGCGCTATCGTGTCTGGATGGTGCTGGCCGATCTCGATGAGCTGGACGGCCTCCAGTCCCGCCTGGGTCTGCTGGGTCGAGGGCGGTTCGGCCTGATCAGCTTTCGGGCCTCGGACCATGGCGACCGCTCCGGCCGCCCCCTGCGCGCCCAGGTCGAGGGCCATCTGGCGGAGGCGGGGATCGATATCGCCGGCGGGCCGATACGCCTGCTGACCATGCCGCGCATCCTCGGCTACGGCTTCAACCCGATCAGCGTCTTCTTCTGCCACACGCCGGACGGGGCCCTGGCCGCCCTGCTCTATGAGGTCACCAACACCTTCCATGAGCGCCACAGCTACCTTGTCGCCGTGCCTTCTCCTCCCCCTCCCGGGGGAGGGGGACCGCCGGAGGCGGTGGAGGGGGCTGGTCGCGCACTGATCCGCCAGACCGTGGACAAACAGCTGTTCGTCTCACCCTTCATGGACCGCGACCTGACCTATGATTTCACCGTCCGCCCGCCCGGCGAGGCGGTGTCGGTCGTCGTCGCCGTCCGTCGGGGTGAGACCCCGATCCTGACCGCCAGCTTCGCCGGCCAACGCCGTCCCCTGACCGACGATGAGTTGCTTCGCGCCTTCCTGACCCACCCCCTGCTGACCTGGAAGGTCACCTGGGGCATCCACTGGGAGGCGGCGAAGATGATGTTCAAGGGGGCACGCTACCGTCACCGCGGCGCGCCGCCGAAGCAGC
>CANMXH010000055.1 GCA_947501315.1 Caulobacteraceae bacterium
ACCGGTAGAGGGCGGCGACGCGGATGGGGGTGGATGGCGGGGCAAGGTTCAAAGCAGCACCCTGTTTCGCGCTATCGGGCCTGCCCTGCGAAGCGCGCCGCGCGAAGCAGGGTGGTGGCGCCGAGGGGAGTCGAACCCCTGACCTCGTCATTGCGAACGACGCGCTCTACCAACTGAGCTACGGCCCCCCTACCCCGCCGGACGAAGGGGTGCAGGCGAGGGCGCGACATAAGGGGGGCGGAGAGGGAGTGTCAACGGGGTTGGCGTTGCGGCACTGACACAGTTTGAAATTCAGGTCCCTTTGCCGGTGGGCCAACCGTAGCAAGAGTCTTGCGCCCGACATGACGGAGGCAACAACGCCTCTGTCATCGGAGCACGGCTATGACAGGCCAAGACTACAAGATCATCATTCATAGGGGCGAGCGCACCATCACAATCGTCGTCGATCCCTGTGTCGCGAACGACCGCTTCATCGGCCTCGTCGATGGTGTCGAAGTGGCCACCGCTGAAGACCCGTCAATGGTCATGGCGAAGCTGTTGTCGGACTGGGGCTGACCGTAAACGGCGCGTTGGTGATGACGCGCCGTTTGTCTGCCGCCGCTAGGTTCTGCACCCTTCTATGGCTCTTGGCGGCCGCGCGAGCAGCAGACGTCCTGAACCGCCGCGCGAGTGGGGGGGAGACAAAGCCATCGCGATCAGCGTGTCTGGAAAGCACCAGTTGCGGACCTTGACTGCTCGCCTGAAGCAGACGCTCAGATCGTGATTTCACATGAGCATCGGCGCGCTGATCAGGCTGATCTCCATCGCCAGCATCCACACCGCCATCGCGATCATCATCAGGTTCTCGGTCAGGGACAGGAAGCCGAGCGGCACATTGCTGTCGCCGCCGACGCAGGCGCATTTGAGCTCCCGCTTGTCGATATAGACGGCCTTGAACACCGAAACTGCGCCGATGCCCCCGATGATCAGGGCGACCGGTGCCGACAGCCAAGTCAGGACGCCCGCCACCATCAGCGCGCCCGCCCCGAATTCCGCGAAGGGGTAGACCTTGCCGTAGGGGACCCACCGCTTCGCCAGCAGATCGTAGTTCAGGAACATCGACGAGAAACTCTCGACGTTCTGAAGTTTCAGCATTCCAAGCACCATCATCGACAAGGCGATGAACCACTCGCCCGCCTGCACGGTCAGCGGCGTGCCATAGACGACAAGGCTGAGCATCGCGGCCATGACGGCGGTCGTCAGAAACACGACCAGCACAGGCGTATAGGTCGTCGCCTTGGGGTCGCGGACCTTCAAGCCCAGGTAGCGACGCAGGTCGTCGTGACCGCCGATCCGCTGTCCGTCGATGAACACCTGCGGCGTAGTCTTCACCCCGTGCTCGGCCTTGAAGGCATCGGTCTGCTCGCGTGTCGTCAGCCAGTGATCCTCAACCGTGTAGCCCCGGCTTTTCAGCAGATGACGGGCCTTGAGCCCCCAGGGGCAGGTGTGGTCGGGCATCACCATGCGGTGGATGATGGCGGTCTTGGTCATTGCAGCCTCCGTGATCTTCAAATCCGAGGCGCACTCCTTAAGTTCCGTAGCATGATACGGAGTCAAGCATGAGTGTGCGGACGATAGCAGGCCTGGCGCGAGAGGGTGGCGTT
Organism: Caulobacteraceae bacterium; assembly: GCA_947501315.1. Taxonomy (GTDB): domain Bacteria; phylum Pseudomonadota; class Alphaproteobacteria; order Caulobacterales; family Caulobacteraceae; genus Brevundimonas. The sequence continues at coordinate 1,644 of CANMXH010000055.1, forward strand.
GGCGTGGAGACGATCCGCTTTTATCAGCGGCGCGGGCTACTGCCGACGCCGGATCGCTGGTCGCGCGACGGCGTGGGCGCCGGCATCCGCCGCTATGGCGAGGAGGACGTGCGCCGGCTGAAGTTCATCCGCTCGGCCCAGACGGCTGGGTTCACCCTTGAGCAGATCAAAGAACTTCTGTCGCTGGACGCGGGCGAGGATCGGGCGCGCGCCCGCGTGCTGGCGGCCGAGCGTATGGCCGCGTTGGATCGAACGATCGCCGATCTGGAAGACGCGAGAGCGGCGCTGAGGCGGTTGGCTAACGCCTGCGCGTCGACGGACAGCGGCCCTTGCCCAATCATCGAGGCCTTCCAGGGCGAAGCCGCCTGAGGCTCAAGCCCCGTTGTGGCGGCCGAAGACGGTCGCCTCTCCGGCCCGGTTGATCAGCAGGGTGACATAGGGCTGGCGACCTGCCGCTTCCATGCCGGGCGATCCGGCGGGCATGCCGGGCGCGGCCAGCGCCACGGCCGTCGGCCGCTCGCGCAGCAGGCGGTCGACATCTGCAGCGGGCACATGGCCTTCGATGGCATATGCGCCGACCACGGCGGTGTGGCATCCGGCATAGCGGTCCGGCACGCCGTAGCGAGCCCGAATCGGGGAGAGGTCCTCGCGCTCGACGACATCAACGGTCCAGCCCGCGCCGCGCATATGGGTCACCCAGCCGTCGCAGCATCCGCACCACGCGGTCTTGTAGGCCGTCATGCGCCGCACCTGCGCCACCGCCGTGCCGGTCGAGGCAAGAGCGATAGCGCCGCCCAGCAACAGGCGACGGTTCATTCGGACTGTCATCAATGGACCATGAAACGAACGACGCCCGCCATCTCGTGACCGTCCGCGCCTTCAGCGGTCCAGTTCAGGACGTAGTTGCCGGGCGCCAGGGTCGGCAGATCGGCGGACACGCGCGTCGTCGCAGCGGCGGCCGCGACGGGGACTTCAACGGCGGCCTGACCCTCGGCGGTCACAGTGACGGCCTTTAGCGTCATTGCGTGTGGGAAGGTCGCGGTGAACCAGTCGGGAGAGCCGTTGGTCATCGCGCCATCCGCCGGGCTGGTGACGACGCCGTGCGCGGCATTATCGGCAGGCGCGGCCTGGCTATGACCTGCGTGCGCGTCCTGGCCCTCATTTCCGCAGCAGCAACAAGCGGCTGCGGCCTGGGCCAATGTGGGGACCACCAGGGCCAAGGTCATGGCGACGGCGGGGATGATCTTGCGCATGGACAACTCTCCTAGAACCAGGCCTTCAGGCCGATGACAAAACGGGTGTGTTCGGGCTCGCCGCCTGCGGCGCGCGTGAAGTCGGCGGTGTCGCCGAGTTCGCGGCTCCATTCGATCCCGACATAGGGCGCAAACTCCTTGGCGATTTCATAGCGCAGGCGCAGACCGGCCTCGATGTGTGTCAGACCCGATCCCAGCCCCAGTTCGGGGATGTCAGCAGCCGAGGCCTCGACCTCGACGCGCGGTTGAAGGATTAGCTTCTGAGTGATCCGCTGATCGTATTCGGCCTCGACCCGCGCCGTCAGGTCGCCTTCGCTGGACACAAAGGCTGCGGCGTCGACCTCCCACCAGTAGGGGGCCAGCCCCTGAAGTCCGAGCACCAGATGGGTCGGATTCTCGTCGCTCTCGCCGAAGTCCTGACGCACGCCCGCCTGCACGTCCCAGAAGGGCGAGATCGCGCGGCTGTAAAGCGCCTGAACCTCGCCTTCGATCTCGCCGTCGAAGTCGCCCTCGGCCTCGGACTTCCACCATAGGCGGTTGATGTCGCCGCCGGTCCAGCCCGCAACGTCCCAGGTCCAGCTCTCTTCGCCATCGCCGAAGCCGACTTCCAGGCGATCGACGATGACGGCGGTGGCGCGCACGTCGCCATTCTCGCGCCTCAAGCCTTCGCGGGCTCCGGTCATCCGGTCCGCGCCCCAGATCGCGTCGGCTGCATGGGCCGGGCCGGACAGGGCGGCGGGCGGCAAGGGCGGTTGCCGAGGCCGGCCCGCGTCATCGGCGCTGGTCGGGACGTCGGGCGGCCCGCTCGCCGCGTGGCCGCCCATGTCGTGACCTGCGTGGGGATCGCCCTGGGCGGGCATCGTATGACCGGCGTGAGGATCAGCGGCCTGAGACGGCGCGCCCATGTCGTGCCCGGCGTGCGGGTCCGCGCTCTGCGCCAACGGGGGCATGGCGTGTCCCGCATGCGGGTCGGCCGCAGGAGCCTGAGCCGACTGCTGCGGGACCGCCGGATGATGGCTGTGATCCTGTGCGGCGGCGGCTCCTGCGGCCAGCATCAGGGGGACCAGCGCGGTCATCATCCGGATCATGAGGCCGCTCCATCCAGAGGGCGGACGGTGACGACGTTGAACATCCCCGCATGCATGTGCATCAGCATGTGGCAGTGGAAGGCCCAGTCGCCGGGCGCATCGGCCGTCAGGTCGAAGGTCACCTTGGACCCCGGTGCGACATTGACCGTGTGCTTCAACGGCTGATGCCCAGCGGGTCCGCCCGTCACCAGCTCGAAGAAGTGGCCGTGCAGGTGGATGGGGTGGGCCATCATGGTGTCGTTGACCAGGGTCACTCGCACCCGCTCGTCCCGCTCGAAGCGGATCGGCTCGACGATCTCGGAGAATTTGCGTCCGTCGAACCCCCACATGAACCGTTCCATGTTTCCGGTCAGGTGGATTTCCAGCGCGCGGGAGGGCGGCCTCTGGTCTTTGTTGGCGGCCAGCGAAACAAGGTCCGTGTAGACCAGCACCCGGTGGGGCGCGTCCTCCAGTCCCATGGGCCGTTCGCTCAGGCGGTTGGCCGGGTCCGATGAAATCATGTCGACCCCGACGCCGACGGCCATGTCGGCGGGCGCGTTGTCCGGGTTGCGCATGTCGTGATCCATGCTGCCGTGACCCATGGCGGCGTGATCCATCGGCGCGGAGGCGGGGGCTTCGTGTCCCATGGCAGAATGATCCACGCCGCCGTGTCCCATCGCCGAATGGTCCATCCCGGCCATCCCGCCCATGCCCATGTCGCGCATCGTCAGGGTCGGCACCTCGCGCAGCGGCGGAACCTCTGCCGTCATCCCCAGACGGGGCGCCAGCGTCGCCCGCGCCATGCCGGAGCGATCCACCGACTCGGCGACCAGGGTGTAGGCGCGGTCCTCCGTCGGTCGGACGACCACGTCATAGGTCTCGGCCACGGAAATCTGGAACTCGTCGGTCTCGACGGGTCGCACGTTCTCGCCGTCGGCATTGACCACCGTCATCTGCAGGCCCGGAATGCGCACGTTGAAGATCGACATGGCCGAGGCGTTGATGACCCTCAGCCGCACCCGCTCGCCGGGCCGGAACAGGCCGGTCCAGTTCTCGGCGGGCCCATGCCCGTTGACCAGATAAGTGTAGGTCGTTCCGTTGACGTCGGCGATGTCGCGGGGGTCCATCCGCATCTGACCCCACATCTGGCGGTCGGCGAGCGACATGCCGTCCTCACCGGAGATCAGGCCCGACAGGGTCGTGCGCGACTGGTTGAAATAGCCGGGGCTCTTCTTCAGCCGGTCCAGAATCTCGTGGGGATGCAGGAAGCTCCAGTCCGACAGGACGATCACGTGCTCGCGGTCATAAGCCACCGGATCGGCACCGGCCGGGTCGATGATCAGCGGCCCGTAGTGGCCCATCGCCTCCTGAAGATTGGAATGGCTGTGATACCAGAAGGTGCCCGACTGAATGACCGGGAACTCGTAGTCGAAGGTCTCACCGGGCCTGATGCCGGGAAAGCTGACGCCCGGCACGCCGTCCATGTGAAAGGGCAGCAGCACGCCATGCCAGTGGATAGAGGTGTCCTCGTCCAGGGTGTTGGTCACCGACAGCCGAGCCGTCTCGCCTTCGCGCAGGCGGATCAGCGGCGCAGGCAGGGTCCCGTTGACCGTGATGGCGTGGCCGGAGCGACCGCCGACCGTGAACGGCGAATGGCCGACGCTGAGCCGAACGTTCGGCCCTTGAAGGGTCGGCAGATCGGCGCGCAACCCCGTTGATCCGCTCTGGGCCCAGGCGGGCAGAAGTCCTTGCGCGGCGAGCAGCCCCGTGCCGCCCGCGAAGCCGCGCAGCAGGGCGCGGCGGTCTGTCTGGATCGATCTCATGCGTCAGTCTTGGCCCATCTGTCTGACTGGCTTACGCCAGAACCGCGCGCGCCCCTCGCGGCGGCTGGTCGCAGGGGCTTATCCGGATGGGCCGAGGCGATCCAGCAAGGCCTTGCGGGCGCGGGCGATCCGCAGCTCGACCGCCTTGGACGACAGGCGCAGTATCTGGCCGATCTCGGCATGGGAGCGGGCTTCCAGAACCGCGAGGAGCAGCGGCGCACGTTGACTGTCGGGCAGTTCACCCAAGGCGCGGGTCAGCCGCTCGACCCGTCGCCGGTCGTCCATCCGGTCCTCGGCGCCGGGCTCCGGATCGCCGACCGCCATGGCTTCGGGCGCGTCGAGGCCCATGACACCCCGAACCAGCCGACGCACGCGGCGACGTCGGCTCCAGTCGCGGCATTTGTTCAGGGCGATGGTGCGCAGCCAGGCGCCGAACGGTCGGCCGGGATCGTATCGCCGGATCGACACCCAGGCAGCGGCGTAGGTCTCCTGGGTCAGGTCCAGCGCCTCGTCCGGATCACCGACATAGCGGGTGGTGAAGCGATGCAGGTCGCCCTTCGTCGCCGTCATCAGGCGCGAGAAGGCCGCCCGGTCTCCCTGGGCGGCAAGGGCTTCATCGGTGTCGCCGGCCCCCACGCTCGCGTCAGTCGGCGTCGGCGCGCAGCGTCTCGACCACGGCACGATCGAATTCTTCCGCCTGTTCGGGCGTCAGCACCGCGCGCATCTCGAACACATGGCGGATGGTCGCCATCTGGAGTTCGCCCATGGCACCGTGGAAATGCTCTACGGCGGCCTGCACCTCGGGCGTGTCGCCCCGGCTCTGGGCGATGGCGGCGGATAGTTCCTGGTTCGCCGCGCGCACTTCGGCTTCCAACGGGCCGCGCTGCGCAGCGAAAGCGGCCTCGACCTGGTCCAGCCGACGGTCCTGGTCCGGGGTCAGGTCCAGCCGCTCATGCACGATATGATGCAGATCGGCGGGCTGATCCTGTTGCGCCGACCAGGTCATCGCCCCCCAGGCGGCGGTGGCTCCCACGACAGCGGCCAGGACAGCGGTGACGAGCGTGGACTTCAGGCCGCTCATCCCAGGACGCTCCGCATATCCAGCGGCGCCGCCGCCATACGGGGGCTGAATACGGTGAGTTCGCTTCGACCCTGGTCGACCGCCGGGGCGGACACGCCGCCGGCGACGCCGCCGATGCCCGCCGCAACGCACAGGGCCGCGACCCGCAGCTTCCGTTCGCGCGACCGTGCCTGCGTCTGCGCGACCCGGTTCCAGACGCCATCCTCCAGGCCGTCCAGAGCCTCGGCGCGCGACGATGGCGTTTGTGCGATCAAAGTATCCAGGTCTGTCATACCGATCGTCTCCATGCGTCTCGCCCCTCTACGCACCGGTCCGATAGCCCCCTCGCGAGGGGCCGGTTGGTCTTCGGCGTAAACGGAGCATAGTCCTGATCCAGACTTTCAAGGAGCCATCGATGAAGCGCCTGATTCTCGCCGCTGTTCTGGCCGTTTCGGCATCGACCGCATTGGCCCATGAGCCGGCTCTCGCGCCTGCGTCCGCACAGGTCGTCAATGAAGCTGCGGCTCCGGCGATCGCAGTCGTGGACGCCTTTCATGCCGCCCTGAGTTCCGGTGAGAGTGAGGCGGTCCTCGCCCTCCTCACTGGAGACGTCATGGTGTTGGAAGAAGGCGGCGTCGAGCGGTCGCGCGACGAATACGCCGGCCATCACCTACCCGCCGACATGGCCTATGCCGCCGCCGCCGAGGCCGAGATCACCCGCCGCGTGGCCTGGGTGGAGGGCGACATCGCCTGGGTTCTGACAGAGGGCCGCACCAGTGGCGCGTTCAATGGTCGGCCCGTTGATCGTCTGACCGCCGAGACCATGATCCTGCACCGCCAGGCCGAGGGCTGGCGCATCCGCCACATCCACTGGTCGTCGCGCGCGCCGGCCTGAGCCTCACATCGAGGCGGGCGGCATCTGCACGCCCATCGCCGCGACCAATCCCAGCAGGGCAAACCCCGCCAGCATCTCCAGACCTATGCTGGTCCGCAGTCGCCGCACCGCGTCGTCGGCGTCGGTCTGCGCCTCGACGGCGCGCGACAGCGCGGGCGTCAGGTTGAACCGGTTGTGCGCCGCCAGTCCCACCATCACGGCGAACAGAACCAGCTTTGCGATCAGCAAAAGCCCCCAGGTTGAACTTGAAATATGGACGAGACCCTCCGCACCAATCAGGAAGGCCGCATTGATCAGACCGGTTATGACAAGGACGGCGACCGTGACCGTCCCGATCGACGCGAACCCTGCCAAGGACCGCGCCGTTGCGCCGACCTCTCTCGTAGAAGGGCGGATCAGCAGCAGGCAAAAGCCGGCCAGTGCGCCGATCCAGACGCAGGCGGCAAGCGCGTGGGCTATGTCGGCGGCCAGATGCAACAGGCCGAGGGAGCCTTCGCTGGCGGCACCATGGCCGCTCCAGGCGAAACTGGCGACGGCCCCAGCAAAGGCGAGGATCGCGATCAACTCTCCTGACTTACGACGCCACGCGACCAGGGTGGCGACTCCCAGCATAGCCAGTCCCGCCCGCACCACATGGGCAATGCCGAGGCTTGTGGACTGGACGACATAGCCGAGGGCTGCCGGGTCCACGCCTGCCGTCCAGCCCCCCGCCATCATCGCCGTCTGGGCTAAAAGACCGCCCATGGCCGTGACCGCAAGGACGAGGCCAGCGATGACAGCCGCGCGTCTGACTGATGGCGGACCGGGTTCGCTCAAGCCAAAGCCGTGGAACAGCGGCAGGCCGAGAGCCAAGACCGCCGCAGCAAACTGAAGCCAGCGAAGACCGACGACAGTCAGATCGATCGGCACGTCAGCGGACGGTGAAGCTATAGGTCCCGGTCATCCGATGGCCGTCGGCCGCCGCGATAGCCCAGGTCACTCGATAGACCCCGGCCGTCAGCGGCGCGCCAAACGTGCCACCCAGAGTCTTGCCGTCTTCTGACACCGTCTTGCTCATGCCGACCACTCGCCCCCGACTGTCCTCGACCTCAACGGTCGAAAAAGGCGCGGCGAACCGCTCGCTGAAGGTCAGGCTGATTGTCCGGGGAGCGGTCACGGTGGCACCATTGCCGGGGGTAGCGGACACCAGTCGGGCATGAGCCAGCGCCGGAGATGCGCTGAGAATCATGGCCGAGGCGACTGCAACGGGTAGAATCCGGTTCATGACAAACTCCTTCAATGCCCTCTCCTACGCCTGCCGCTTTGTCATCCCTCATAGTCGACGGCGCGGCGCAGGCACCCGACTTTGACCAGACGCCAGGCTGCGCTGTTCGTCTATCTTATCAGGTGTGAGGGGCGGCCATTGCCAACGCCGCTATAAGCCACCTTCGGGCTCGCGGGTTACAGTCCCGGGACGTCAGGAAGCGGACCATAGCTTGAGCCTGCTCGACCGAGCCCAAAATGACGTAGACGGCCACGCTCCAATCGACGGCACCCGCCGGGACACCGTATTCGTGCGTGACAGCTTCGAACGGCACCTCGTCCTGGTTCACATACCGCATGTGGGCGATCAGATTGGCGTGAATCTGCCCACCCAACCAGGCTGCCCCGGCCTCGGTCGGACAGCCGTCGATCCTGATCACGGCGGCAACTTCTCCTCCGTGCAGCGATCGGGTCCCAACGAACACTTCCTGTCCGCCCGGTTTGACCTGCGAGCCCTGGAAGTGCTGGCGAAGACCATGGCCCAGCGGGAGATACGTCATGTGACGCGCACCTCGCTATCAGGGCGGATTAGTTCTTGACCTGGTCAGTCGGCGGCTTGCGCGCCATACGCTCGGCGAGCGCCTTGATCTTCTCGCGAGAGGGTTGGGAGAACCGGGACAACACCTTCGGATCGGCGATTTCCCCGTCGTCGATGAACGGGCTGCCGTCCGCGTTGATCTGGCCGGTGGTGCGCTTCAGTTCCTGAAGGAGAGCGGCGCGTTCTGCCTTGTTCATCAACTGCCTCCTGCGCCTATGGCGACTCTTACCAAAATAGTGCCGAGTGACCAAATACGACCACTTGATCGACTCGTCTTTCGCAAATCGAGTCAAAAAACGCCGTCATGAGTCCGTATTCTGAGTTGAGCGCTCCTATATCGATAACGCGGAGTCCAGCCTAATTATTGACCGCGTCCGGTACACTATATCTGAACGGTTGGACTCGAGTCTAAGGCGAACTCCGACCTTGTTTCATCACCGTTATTAGAATGCCGGTCTAGTGGACGGTGGCGTGACAGGAGCGGCGCAGCAACGACTGGACGGCGCCTTCGAAAGTGGGAGAGTGAACACAGTCGCGGCCATCGATGGTGCCGACGAACTGGACGGAGCCGTCCACACATCGGCGACGGACAGCCAGTTTGGCGAAGGGGATCGAGACGAAATCAGTTCTGTGCCGCATTGGGACATCTCCAGAGTTGGTCTGGAGGTCGTGTCTCCGGGTGGCACACCCCTCAACGCCTAATTTCAAACTGTGTCAGTGCCGCGCCACGGACCGCCATCTAATCGAGGAGCCGTGGTGGGACCCCAAAGCCGTAGCAGGCCTCATTGAGACCGCACGTCGTTCTGAGAGTTCCCGCTTCACGGCACTGTACCGCCTTCGCCTCCGGCATTCCGCAAGATTTCTATGCCGCCCTTGATCGCCAGGCCGGCTACCATCAATCCGATAACTAGGTCCGGCCAAGCCTGGCCAAGCCACCACACGAGCCCGCCAGCAACGAGAATGCCGCCATTGGCGGCGAAATCGTTAAGGCTAAACGTCTCCGCAGCATCCATGTTGACGTCGTCGGACCTGACGCGTTTCAACAGCATTAGGCAGATCAGGTTCACGACCGCAGCCACGAGCGCGAGTCCCATCATCGTCCAGCCGACCGGTTCGGCCCCGACCCACCACCGCCGCCCAACGTCTATCAGCACCCCGACAGCGAACAGCAGCAGCAGAATGCCGGATAGACGCGCCGCGCCCTTCTTCCAGGACAGGGCGCGGCCAACCGCGAGAAAGCTGATCAGATAGACGACCGAGTCCGCCCCGTTATCTACGGCGTTGGCCAGAAGGGCGCTGGAGTCGGCGAGGATGCCGCCCGCGCCAAGCCCCACGAAGAGCAGCGCGTTGAGGATGAGGACCACCAGCAGTGTCCGTCGCTGCTGATGATCTCCCGAGGGTCGAGCCGTCAATCTTCCATTCCTTCCGGAGCCCGGTGCTTGACTGCCCTGGCCGCGAACGTCGGCAGCACAAGCAGCGTCAGGATGGTCGCCGTCAACAGGCCCCCGATCACGACGGTAGCCAGGGGTTTCTGCACCTCCGCCCCCGCGCCGTGGGCCAGCGCCATCGGGATGAAGCCGACGATGGCGACCAGGGCGGTGGTCAGCACAGCCCGCAGGCGGCTGGAAGCGCCTTCGATGGCGGCGTCGTGGGGCGTCAGACCCGCCGTCAGCCGTTCCCGAATCGCCTGCATCAGCACGAGACCGTTCAGGGTCGCCACGCCGGAGACGGCGATGAAGCCGACCGCCGCAGAGACCGAGAACGGCATTCCGCGCAGCAGCAGCGCCAGCGCACCGCCGACCAGGGCCAGGGGCACGCAGGCGAAGACCAGACCGGCCTCCGCGAACGAGCCCAGCGCCAGGAACAGCAGCACGCCGATCAGGACGAAGACGACCGGGATGACGAGGCCGAAGCGTTGTTCCGCCCGTTTCAGGTTCTCGAACTGGCCGCCCCAGTCCAGATAGACGCCGGCGGGCAGTTCGATCTCCGCGACCTGGCTTTGGGCGTCTGTGACGAAGCCACCCAGATCGCGGCCGCGCACATTGGCCTGGACCACCATGCGGCGGCTGCCGTTTTCGCGGCTGATCTGGTTCGGACCTTCGCCGGTCTGGATGCGCGCCACCGACGACAGCGGCACGATGACGCCGGTGTCCGACACGATAGGCAGGGCGGCCAGCGCCGCCGGATCATTGCGGGCGTCGTCGGGCAGGCGGACGACGACGTCGAAGCGTCGGTCGCCCTCGAAGATGCGTCCGGCCTCGGCGCCGCCGATCCCGGCCGACACCGCTTCACTGACGTCGGCGGCGGACAGACCGTAACTGGCGGCGGCGGTGCGATCGACGCTGACGGTCAGGGTGGGCAGGCCGGAAGCCTGTTCCACCCGCACGTCCGCAGAGCCGGTCGTCTCGCGTAGAGAGGCCGCCACCTGATCGGCGACGCGCTGGAGCGTATCGAAATCGTCGCCGTAGACCATGACGGCGAGATCGGTGCGGACGCCCGAGATCAGTTCGTTGAACCGCAGTTCGATCGGCTGGCTGAACTCGAAATTGTTGCCAATCTGCTGACCCGCGACCTCCTCCAGTCGTTCGATCAGTTCCTCTTTCTCAAGGCCCGGTTCGGGCCAGTCTTTGCGGTCCTTCAGCACGATGACGCTGTCGGAGATGTTCGGCGGCATCGGGTCCACGGCCGCCTCGGCCGTGCCGGTGCGAGAGAACATAGTCTCGACCTCGGGCTGGGCCTTGATGGCGCGCTCCAGAGCCATCTGCATGGCCAGGGACTGCTCCAGCGAGGCCGAGGGCACGCGCAGCGCCTGCATGGCGATGTCGCCTTCATCGAGCGTCGGGATAAAATCGCGACCCAGGGACATGAAGGAGACCGCGCCGATTGCCAGCGTGGCGACTGCCGAGATCAGAACGACCTTGGGCCGCGCGACCGCCGCCTTTATCGCCGGCTGAACGAACCGACGGGCGAATCGCAGAATCCAGGTTTCGTGTTC
>CANMXH010000056.1 GCA_947501315.1 Caulobacteraceae bacterium
CCGGTGCGGCCCACGCGTTCGCGGCTTCACCCGTCGACGAAGGCCGGTCGCATCAGCGAGAGCAGGCGATCGGCTAACTCAGGGGTCGGGTCAACACCCTCGGCAGGGTCGCAATCAAGCATGCCGCTCGTCAGCAGCGACACAAACCCGTGGACAGTCATCCAGGCGAAGGCGACGCCCAGCCCCTGGTCGACACCGATCGGGCGGCGGGTCTCGGCAACCGCCAGGGTCAGGACGTCCCGGCAGCGATCTCCGGCCCGGGCCAGGACGCTGTCCGGTGATGTGATGTAGCCCGGCTGGAACATCATCATATAGGTCCTTGGCCGCTCCAGTGCGAAGGCGATATAGCCGAGGCCGATGGCTTTCAGCCGGTCCCAGGGATCGTCACCGGCCGCGTCACGCCGCTCCAGCATACTGGCGGTCAGAGCATCAAAGCCTTCGGCGAGGCCTGCAGCCATAAGGTCGGCGCGTGACGGGAAATAGTGGGCCGGGGCGGCGTGCGACACACCCGCCCGGCGCGCCACGGCCCGCAGACTGACCCGGGACTCAGGCAACTCCTCGATCAGCGCGGCGGCAGCAGCGACCAGCGCCGCGCGCACATCGTCCGGCCGTGATCCCTCACCCTTTTTCACAGCGCCGCCGGCCAGCAAACCTACCTCACCTTGACAGTGTCAAATTATCAACTTACCTGCCTTGACACTGTCAAGCAATGGAGACTGAACGATGCCTGAAACGGTCTTTTCGATCACCAGTGCCGGCGCGATGGTCGCCTGGGTCGCGCTGATCGCGGCCCGGTTCATCCCGGCATTGCGGCGTTGGGTCGATCCCGCGGCCGGCTATGTCCTGCCTGCGCTGCTGTCGGTCGCCTACGGTGTCCTGCTGTTCAGCTACTGGGGCCAGAGCGATGGCGGCGGCTTCGCCTCGCTCTCCTCGGTGTCAGCACTGTTCGCTGTGCCGGAGGTACTGCTGGCGGGCTGGATCCACTATCTCGCCTTCGATCTCTTCGTCGGTGGCTGGATCGCGCGAAACGGCTCGGCTGCGGGTATCAGCCCCCTGCTCCTGACCCCGATCCTTCTGGCAACATTCCTGGCCGGACCCGTCGGTTACCTCGCCTATGTGCTGCTGCGGCCGCTGATTAGGCCGAAGGCGGGGTCATGACGCTCAAGACGCACAGCCACAGGCGTACCCCTTCGTTCAAGGGCTGGGAGCCGGCGATGGCCGTCGTCGGTTTAGCCCTTCTGGTGGCGATGATCCCGACTGGCTGGCTGGCCCTGATCGACGACCGCACACTCAATGACGTCGGCATCTGGGACAAACCGCTGAAGTTCCAGCTCTCCACCGGACTGTTTCTGCTGATGGCGTCCTGGGTCTCGACCCGGCTGCCTGCTGGCTGGCGCCACACCCCGGCCGGCCGCTATGTGGTCTGGGCAGCGATTGTATCGACCCTGTTCGAGGTCGGGTACATCGCCTTTCAGGCCAGCCGGGGGCAGGCCTCCCACTTCAACTATTCCAACGGCTTCACCATCGCCATGTATGGCCTGATGGGTGCAGGAGCCGTGATCCTTACCTCGACTGCGCTCGTCCAGGGTATCGGTGTGCTGCGCCATGATGCGGGCGATCCACCGGCCTTCCGTCGCGCGCTGGGCTGGGGGCTTGTCCTGACCTTCCTGCTCGGAACCGCGACGGGCGCCTATATGAGCGCCCAGATGAGCGGTCACTGGGTCGGGGGGGCGGCCAGCGACGCGGGCGGTCTGCCGTTTCTTGGATGGTCGACGACATCCGGCGATCTGCGCCCGCCGCACTTCCTGGGTATCCATGCGGCACAGATACTGCCGGTCACCGCCGTGATCCTCCTGGCAGTGAATCGCCGCCTTGCCGACCTGCTTACCCGGCTGGCCATCGCGACCTATGTGGCGGTCACCATCGCTGTTTTCTGGCAGGCGGTTTCGGGACTGCCGTTGATCGCATTGTGATCGCCTGGGCGAGGCCTTGGTCGGCCGGCGCCGACCATGCAAACTCTTGCCAGCGGGGCGAAGCACGGTCCACCGCGAACCCGGATCCGGTCAGTCGGAAACCTTCCGGCGCCGGATCGACCCGACCGGCATCTCCGCGATCGAGGCCGAGAGCCTTTGTCTCGAATAGACAACAACCTGCGCTCCGGCAGGACTTGCCCGACGGACAAGGGAACTGGCAGTTCGCTGGCGGGTCTCTCCAACCTGGACTTCCGTCTCCACGGTGAAGAAGTTTGAGGTAAACCCCGCACCCGCAGGCACGAGGGTATTGAGCCCTGACAGATCGGCAGGCGTCAGATAACCCAAACGTTGCCGCCTTGATGCCAGAAGTCGGGCCGTGACCGGACTGTCGAAAAGCACGGCCAGCAGGCGTTCATCCGCCGTATTCATGTTTATCGCAGTCTCGCGTGGAAGAGCTGTAACAAGTTGGGAGAGCGTTTCGATATCTGCAGGCCGCAATCCGACCACCCGAAGCTCCCCCAGGTTCGCCAAAGGTCCCGATGTGCTGACATAGCTGACGACGGGATTCAGGATTTGATCCGACAGCCCAAGCGACTCCAGAACACGCGCGAAACGAGCCCGGGCCAAAGGATTTCCGGCTCCGATACTGTTGATGTTGAAGAAGGCCTGATCGTCCCGAACCTTCAGGCCGAACCGACCTCCCTCAATCACAACGTTCTGATCCTCGACGGCTCTCCAGGCCTCCCGGGAGTGATCACTTGCCGGAGCCTCGACTGCATCGCGCCTGAGCGCGACTATGACCGAGGCTTCGCCGGCGCGCGCATAAGCCTTGGCCTGGGCCGCTTCACGGAACCGGACCGTACGATCGATCGCGACCTCCTGAGAAGTCATCATGAGCGTTACCACGACCGCGGCAACGCTCACGACGAGGAGAACGTTCAACAGGATCATACCCTTGCGGCCCGAAGGATTTCGCGCGGTCATGGCAGGTCCGGAAGCTCCACCACTCGCCGCAGACGCCCCTCAAGCCCGTCGGGGGAATCGCTCAGCACAACAGTCAAGGCGACGGCATCAGCCCGAGGCTCGGCACCCCTTACGGTACCGGCGAGGACAGACCCGGGTGGCTGCGGGGACCATCCCTGCCCCCGAGCATGAAAGCTCCATTCGACGGCCGTTACACCGGAAATCAAGCGCTGCTCGGCCTGGTCACCGACCCGTCGATTCAAGCCTCCGTCGATCAGCCGATATTGCACGGATGTGGATCCGCCGACCCCGGTCGCAGACGAGCGACGAAAGCCGAGGTTCGTACCAGAAAGCTCGAGCGGGCCACTGTCCAGCGCCTCGAAATCCTGAGAAACCAGATACATGGCGCGTTGGAGTTCTGCCGTCCGGGCCAGCCGTCCATCCAGTCTGTCTCTGGCACCGATGACACCGTCCAGCAGGGTAAACCCGGCGAGGGCAATCAGGCCAAAAAGGCCAAGCGCGACCATCACCTCTATGAGGGTGAAGCCGGCCCTTCGGACCGGGCCGCCAGCGACCCTGTTCCTCATGAGCCGGCGAGGTGGCTCACCACCCGAAGGCTGCCCCGGTTCACGACCTGGATTGCGAGGTCACGGGTACACCGGCCATCGTCCGAAAAACGCACCGCACCCAGCACACCCTCGAACCCTTCGGGCGTCGCCAGGCCGTCCCGCGACAGCCGACCTGAAAGCAGCAAACGGCGTGCAATCGTGGCCCCATCGTAAGCAAGACCAGCGAGCAAGCCGGGCTGGGTCCGGTGCCTCGCTTCAAAGGCCTCGGCGAACCCTCCGAAGACAGCGGGTTCGGGCGCGGCGATCCAGGCTCCGTTCACGGTATCGAGAACGTCGGGCGACTCCTCGCTCCAGCGGGACGGCCCCAGAATCTGCAGCCCAAGACCAGCAATCCGGGCCGCCAGCGGAATGGTCCCGGTCCTCGATTGCGAGAACAACACGGCATCCGGCAAAGCCCCGCCCGAACCCGTCATCAACCAGGCAACGGTGTCACTTGCAGCCACCCCTTCGGCAGCATCGATCTCGAAAAGCTCCATCCCCAAAGAAAGGGCTGATTTGCGGGCCGCATCGATCGACTGCCGCGACCAGGGATCCAATTCCCGAATGGCGGTAACCCGCCGCACCCCTCGTCCACGGGCATAACCAAGGACTGCGGATACGCCTTGCGACGCAGTCAAACCGAGAACGAAGGCACCCGAGCCCACAAGATCGCCGTCATTGGAGAAGGTCAGCACAGGCACTCCGCCTGCGACAGCCAGAACCTCCTGCACTTCGCGGGCGAATAGCGGACCCACCAGCATCGCGGCACCGCCTGATACGGCACGGGCAGCCGATACCCGCGCACCTTCGGCCGTGCCGCCGGTGTCGAGAACGATCAGGCCCGGCTCCCGCTCATCGGCCGGTCGCGTCAGGTTTATGGCTCGCTCCATGCCCAGGCCGGTGTCAGCCGACGAACCAGTCATCGGCAGCAGCACTGCTACACGTGGCGTGTTCACGGACCGGGTCGTAGTATCGGCAACCGAAGCGCAAGCGGTCAGGAGCGAAGGAGCAAGCGATGCCAATCCAGCCGAGCCGGACAAGCGAAGCCACTGTCGACGATCCATTGCCATATCAAACTCCGCTCGCCGCTCTTGTACGACAGGTCCGGGCCCGGCGCCTTGCGATTCTGGGTCTTGCCAGTTTCGCAGTCTCTCTAATTGCCACCGCACCCGCCCGGATCGTGATTTCGCCCACCAGTGACGGCGCAACCAATGCCGTAGGGACCATCTGGAATGGCGAAGTCGCGATCGGGGAACAAACCGCCGTTTCCTGGCGCCTGGCACCTATCCGATCGATCCTGAGCCTCGGAGTCGCATCCGACGTGATGATCCGTGGCGGGGCTACCGACATCACAGCGAGAGCCATCTGGCGGCCAGGGCGGCTGGAGTTGAACAACGCCGCCGGGATTGCCGGTCCCGGCCTGGTCAACACCCTGATCGACGACTTGCCGGTTCGTTGTGACCTCAGCTTTTCGGTCAATCTGGACAAGGTCGTGATAGCCGGCCCCGGGTCGCGCGTCAGCGGCAAGGTCCGCAGCGGTGCCGGTCTATGCTGGGCCGATACAGGCATGGATCCGGAGCGCGTCGCAGTGCCGGCCATGACCGGCAGCGCCGTCACCGGAGCCAACGGGACGTCTGCCTGGCTGGTGCCCACCGCCCGGCCGCAGGGTGAGCGGCTCGTACAGATGACAATCGACCGTTCAGGCAAGTTGACCGCGAAAGTCCTCGAGGCAGGCGCGCAAATCCTGCCTGCTGCAATCGGTCAGACCTCAATCGAGCTGCAGATGTGATCACACTAGATGCCCGCCAGACTGTTCAAGTTGACGATCGGCATCAGGATGGCCAGCACCAGCAGGAGAACCACCCCGCCCATCAGGAGCAGAATGGCGGGCTCAACCAGGGACACCAATGTGGCCGTCAGGGCCTCGGTATCGCTTTCCAGGTCGGTTGCCGCCCGTGCCAGGGCCTCACCGAGCCGGCCGCTGCTTTCGCCGCTTGCCACCACGGCGACCAGCATGGCCGGGAAGCAATCCGCTTCGGTCATCGCCCGCTGCAGGCTTGCACCCTCCCTCAACCTTGCGGCCACCAACCGGGCCCGGCTGCGCACCCAGGCATTAGGCGTCACCGCGGCTGCGGCGTTGACCGCATCCACAAGCGGTACTCCACTGCGAACGAGGGTCGACAAACTGCCGGCAAACCGCGCTGCATTCATCTGCATGCTGAACCTCGCCGTTGGCGGTTGCTGCGCGATCAGCCGGGCCACAGTCATGACATTGGCCTCGCTTTGCAGCCATTGCCGCGTCGCCAGAACGCCGGCCGCCAGCAGGATCACCATGATCCAGCCCAGCTTCTGCAGCATGTCGCTGAGGCCGATCAGGCCCCGTGTCAGAAGCGGGAGTTCCGCGCCCCGAGACACGAATACTCTGGTGATATCCGGCACAACATAGACCAGCATCAGACCAACGATCAGCATCGATACAACCGCCAGAAGGGCGGGATAAATCAGCGCCAACTGGACCTTGCGCTGCGATCGCTCACGTCTCTCGACGAAGTCGGTCAGGTGCGCGAGCACGGCATCGAGCTGGCCCGACTGCTCACCCGCAGCGACTGACGCCCTGTAATAGTCAGGGAAAACCCGAGGGTGTTCTCCGAGGGCGACCGCGAAGCTGCGCCCCTCGAGAATCGCACCACGGACGTTCAGCAACACGGAGCCTTCCGGCCTCTTGGCATTCTGGTCGCCAATGATGCGCAGGGCCTGTTCAATCCGAATGCCGCTGCCGATCATTGTGGAGAGCTGCCGGGTCAGGGCGGCGAGGGCCCTGTTGCCGATGCGGGGCCGGAAGAGGTGAGCCAGATCGATGTCGCGCTTTCCCGGACCGGCAGCCGATTCAGTCGTCAGCTCGACCGACGTCGGGATCAGATTGCGGTCGCGAAGAGCCCTTCGGGCCCCAGAGGCGTTCGGCGCTTCCACCACCCCGCGCAGCGGCTTGCCGGTCTGGTCTACTGCCCTGTAGCTGAAGGCTGGCATGGCTCAGGTCTCATCCTGAACAACGCGAAACACCTCATCGACCGTGGTCAGCCCGGCCAGCAACTTGGCCCTGGCGTCGTCCAGCAGGCTCGGGCCCGAGAGGCGAGCCGCCTGTCCAAGTTCCAGTTCGGAGGCACCGTCGTGAATAAGCGCCTGCAACCGTTCGTCGACCTCAACCACCTCATAGAGCCCCAGACGACCCTTGTAGCCTTCTTGCCGGCAATCAGGACATCCACGCGCTCGCCAGATCCGGACGCCGACGGCCAGAGCACCTCCCAAGGCCTCCGCGTCCACCGCCGTTGCCTCCGAAGGCTCGCGACAATGAGGGCAAAGACGCCGAACCAGCCGTTGGGCGATCAGCCCGACCAGCATCGGTGCCAGGAGATAGCGCTCGACCCCGATATCGATCAGCCTTGTGACGCTGCCGATTGCGCTGTTTGTGTGCAAGGTCGACAGGATCAGATGGCCCGTCAGGCTGGACCGGACAGCGACCTCGGCCGTTTCCTGATCACGGATCTCTCCCACCATGATCACGTCCGGATCCTGGCGCAGGATGGATCGCAGCCCTCGCGCGAAGGTCAGGTCGATGCGGTTGTTGACCTGTATCTGACCGACCCCCTCCAGTTCGTATTCGATGGGGTCTTCAACGGTCATGATATTGCGGCGCCGGTCGTTCAGCCGGGTCAGGGCCGCATAGAGACTCGTGGTCTTGCCCGCGCCCGTTGGCCCCGTAACAAGGATGATCCCGTGAGGCCGGGCAATCATTCGCTCAAAGACCGCAAGATCCCGCGCCTGCATGCCCAGCCCGGTCAGGCCCAGACGGGTCGCATCCCGGTCCAGAAGTCGCATGACGACGCGCTCGCCATACTGGGTAGGAACCGTCGACACACGCACGTCCAGGTCCAACCCGCCAACCCGCAACTTGACCCGACCATCATGCGGCAACCGCTTCTCCGCGATGTCCAGTTGGGCCATGACCTTGATGCGACTGACCAGGAGGGGGGCGAGCGCGCGATCAGGCTCGATCTTGTCCCGGAGCACGCCATCCACACGGAAACGGACGATGACCCTCTTTTCCTCGGTCTCGATATGGATATCCGACGCGCCTTCCCGGACCGCCTCAAGAAGCAGTGCGTTGATCAGGCGAATAACCGGAGAATCGTCTCGCTGGTCCAGCAAATCATCGACCGTGACGGCTGACTGGGCCAGGGCGGCCAGATCATCGCCGGACGCAACCGTAAAGTCTGAGGACTGCCCGGCGAGGCTGCGATACTGGCTCTGCAACGCGGCCTCGAAGGTCTCTTCATCGACCGGCACAAACTGCACGTCAGGTCCGAAGACCCGCTGCACTTCGAGCCTTGCTTCCAGCTTGAGCGGGATTCGATGGCTACAGAGCAGACAACCATTTTCGTCCGTCTTGACGAGGACTCCGGATCGGCGTGCGAAGGCATAGGACAGGCCGCAATCCGTCGGCGCCTCCGTCGCACTGTCGACCGTCGGCTCACTCATTGGCGCACCAGCGACAGCCGGGCATTGACGACCCCGGGCGCGGTCTGGCGCTCGATCCTGCCCGCCGCGACGGTTACGCCGGCGTCGCGCTCCAGACGATCAAGCCATTGAACCAGCCGGTTGAAATCCACCGTCTCAAGCACCACGCGGGTTACCTCGCCTTGCTGTTCGATCTGGCGAATCTGGAGCGCAGATTCGCTGGCAGTAATCGTGACGATCATCTGGACAGGTTGGGACCGTATTGGACCGGCAGCCGGGGTCTGCAACGCAGGGCCTGCGGTTCGCAGTCGCGTCGCCAGCTCGGTATAGAGTCGGATTTCAGACTGCGCCGCAGCCCTCGCTTGCTGAAGCGGGTGCCAGACCCCGGCCCAGGCACCCCATAGAAACAGGATCGTGGCCAGAACGAGCAGCAGGGCCCGTTCGCGGGGGGCTCGGTCTTCCCACCAGGTCCGTCCGCGGCTGATGAGAGGCCTGACGAAGGCAGGCAAGGTGACGGCCGACCTCATGGTGCCGGCTCTTGCGGCGACACGACAATGGTCTGCCGGGCCCGCCCGCCCTCCGCGGCGGCTCCGCGACTGACGGGGGCCAGACCGGCACCACGCAAGGCAGCCTCGACCTCTTGAAGGGCCGCCAGATCAGATGCCTCGACCTCCATGACCAGCCCGGTTGCCCGTTCATAGGCCACGGACTGGAACGAAATGGTCTGTGCGACAGGCTGAAGGGCTTCGGCGGCGCGAACAAGCACGGGAAGCAGTCCGGTTGCGTGGCTGGCGCGAGGAAGCATGGCCTCCGCTGTCGCTGCGAGATCCCCGCTGACCGGTCCACCGGCCGTGGCGACCAGATCTGCCACCTCTGCCCGTCTGGCATCCGCCGTGAGGATCAGGGCCACGGTGTCCACGGTGTAGATCGCCAAATGCCCCAGCAGCCCGATGCCGGCGACCAGTAACAGCCGCTGCAGCCAGGGCGCGCGCCTTGATTTCCGGGCATAGCGGCCCTGGCGGAGATCGAGTGCGATGGAACCCGCCCAGGACCATGGCTCCGAACGGCCAGCGGCACCCGGCTCGGACGTGAACTCCTGCGGCAGTGCGTCCCCGTATGAAATCAACCGGGGACGATCAGCGGCCTGCCAGACAGCAGAAAACACCGATCCCGGCACCGCAAACGCCGTGCCGTCATGCCCGTGCACGATGACGCGGTTCGCGCTGGCAGCCACCGACCAACTGCCGAAATCCGCCCGCGGGAGTGTCAGGGCGTCGGGAACGACAGCCGCGGCCTCAAGACCAGCCGCCTCGATCACCTCGCACCATTGAGCCATCCGGTCATGGCGGACGATGCCGGCCATGTAGCGACCCGGCGAAAGCGCCTCGCCCAAGGCCGCGTGCAGAACCTCGATTGGCTCCGACACCTCGTCTTCTAGGACGAAGGGCAGTGCGGCGGCCCGTCGTGCCCGGTTCGCGATCGGCAGATCGACGCCGAGAAGCCTCACATCCTCCGTTGGAACCAGGACAACGGGCGGTCCGGTCCAACCGGCATCCGCCAGCACAAGCCCATCGGCACCGAGCGACCAGACGCCGTACGCCGGGCCTGGTCGCTGACCGCCGGTGACTTCCGGCGCATAATCGATATCTCGTTCAGGCATGGGCGCCCCTTGGCGACCGATGTATAGCTGGCATCATGTTTGTGACGCCAGAGCTTGAGCGACCTGCGGAACCCGGAGCAACCAGAAATGTTCTGGAGGGCCGGGGCGGGTTCACCTTGATCGAGATGATTGTGGTTTTGGCCATCATCGGTGTGATGGCGCTCATTATCGTGCCCAACGTGATCGGTCGGCCCGATCAAGCGAGGGTGACGGTTGCCAAGACCGACCTGCGCACGATCTCGGCGGCCTTGAAAATCTATCGTCTCGACAACGGCGATTATCCAACGACCGAACAGGGGCTTGAGGCTCTGGTGAGCCGACCGGCCGCGCCGCCGCAGCCCGCCAACTGGTCGCCTGAAGGTTACCTGCCGGCTGTTCCGCTTGATCCGTGGGGCAATCCTTACGCCTACCGGAGTCCCGGTGAGCGCGGAGCTTTCGAGCTAGCGAGCCTTGGCAAGGATGGTCAGCCGGGCGGTGAAAGGCTCGATGCGGATCTTTCGGCTGCGGACCGCTAAGCCATGACCCGGGGGCACCGTGTCGGGATGACCCTCATCGAGGTATTGGTCACGCTCGCAATTGTTGCCGTAATGGCGACGATGGTGGTTCTCGGGATTGGCGGCCCCGATCGCGGATTGACGGTCCAGACCGAGGCCAACAAACTGGCTGAACGGATCGGTCTCGCTGCGGATGAAGCCATGGTAACGCGTCGACCGATTGCTCTGGTTTGGGATTCACGCGGATATCAGTTCGTTACACCTGCAGCGGACGGAAGCTGGATGCCGGATACCCACGCATTGCTTGGCCAGCGGCACGATCTTCCCCGCAGTCTCACCCTCACCGCTGCCGAACCTGCACTGATCGATATGACGGATGCGTCCCTGATAGCCTTCGAGATGTCACTGACTGATGCGTCAGGGTCGTCGACAGTCGTCTTCGATGGTCTGAACGTCTCGACCGCCTCCGGAGCGCCCCGTTCATGACGCGATTGACCGGATACGTCAGTCGTGAGGGCTTTACCCTGATGGAAGCCCTGGTTGCACTGACCATTCTCGCTATCGCGGGCACGGGGCTGGTCCGCGCGACGGAGGCACATGTCGACCAGGTCGGCGGGATTCAACAGCGAACGATCGCCCAGTGGGTTGCAGAAAACCGCCTGATCGAACTGGAACTCGAGCCCGCAAATCTGGCTGAAGGAAGCGAACGGGTCGAGATGTTGGGACGAAACTGGGATGTGTCCGTAGGCATCGACGCCACCGAGGATCCAGAGCTTGCGAAGGTCACGATTAGTGTCGCGGCAGGCGGAACGGACAGCCCCGCAGCTGTTCTGACCGGCTTTGTCGATATCGGAAGACCGGCGGTATGAACCGGGGCTGGTTGAAATACTGGACCGTCCTCGATCAACGCAGACAAGCGTTGGTGCAGACGATCCTTACGGGGCTGGTGATCGCGTCCCTCGCCTTTGGCCTGGCCGGACTGTTCTGGCGTCTGGCGGGACTGAACGATGGCCGCGAAAGCGTTGCCCTGGTCGTCGAGCCCGAGGTGGCCGGGCGTTCAACGGACATCGCTGCGATCCTTGCGCTGGCACCGTTCGGTGGCGTCGTAGCTGATGCCCAGGGATCCGTCTCGGGCATGACCCTTAAAGCGATCTTCATGGCCTATCCGGCAGAAGCCTCCAGCGCCCTGATTTCGGTCGGCGATGCTCCAGCCACGGTGGCCCTCCCGGGACAGACGCTCAGCGGCGGGGCCGTGGTTCAGTCGATAGCCGCGGATCACGTTGTGCTTCAGGTTAACGGACAAGCAGAGCGACTGGATTTTCCCAAGCCTGTCGATGCGGCCGGTGGTCAGCCGGTTGCTCCGGTCGCTGAACGGACATCGGCCCTGCCCCCTCCACAAGCCGGAACGGGCACCGCTGGCCAGCCGGTCGCGGCTACGGATCGTGGAATGAACGCCGTCGTGGTCGAGCAGTATCGACAAAGGCTTGCGGGCAACCCGCAGGCGTTGGCTAGCGAAATGAACGTCACTGCGACGTCGGCCGGATATCGGGTGGGCGAGAACCCGCCGGCCCCGCTGCGTGCAGCCGGCCTGCAGCCGGGCGATGTCGTCGAGAGAGTCAACAACCAGCCGGTCGGAACCCTCGGGAACGCCCGTTCGGTGCTGGATCAAGCCATTCTGTCGGGCGGTGCCCGCGTCGAGGTGCTGAGGAACGGGCGGCGGATTACGCTCTCGTTTCCTCTTCGCTAGGAGCACATTCTTGAAGCACTACCGCCAATCCCTGTCGCTCGCACTCTGCCTGGGCCTCGCTCTGGCCGGGCCCGGCTGGACGCAGACCGTACCGCCCGTAGGCGACGTTGTGGTCAACATGCGCGGTGCCGAGATCAAGGACGTCGCCGAGCAGGTCTCACGGATTACCGGCCGGACCCTGATCCTCGATCCCAGTGTGGCCGGAACCGTCAATGTCGTTTCTTCCGAACCACTGGCTCCAGCCGGCGTTTGGGATCTGTTCCTGTCTGTGCTCCGTGTTCATGGATATGCCGCCATTCGCAGCGGCGCATCCTGGCGGATTGTGCCCCAGGCGGCGGTCATCCAGAGCGGTTCAGGCGTTGATCTACGCCGCGCACGATCCCAGGAGGTCGTGACCCGCCTCATCCGCTTGCAAAACCTGTCACCCGATCAGGCCGTGCGGGTCCTGCGCCCCCTGGTCGCCTCATTCGGCAGCCTTGAAGCGATCAATGCCCCGCCGGCCATCGTCGTCACCGACTATGCGGAGAATGTCCGGCGGATCGAGATCCTTGCGCAGGCCCTGGACAGTGGAAGCGGGCAGGCCTTCGAAAGCCTGACCCTGCGATATGCCAG
>CANMXH010000057.1 GCA_947501315.1 Caulobacteraceae bacterium
ACGCGCGGCATCCCGACGGATGGCTACTCCTCGGTCACCATCCAGGAAGATGGACTGACCATTCAACACGATGGCGGCCTGGGCTGGCTGAATGCCGACCAGTCCTTCCGTCTGGACGAAACCATCGGCCGCGTCGAAGCCGTTCGCGGCGGACCGGCCTCGATCTTCGCCTCGAACTCGCCGGGCGGAACGGTCAACTTCATCACCCGTCAGGCTGGCGACACGGCTGAGGGCCTGATCAAGGCGACTGTCGGCGACTACGGAATGTATCGCGGAGACTTCTGGTACGGCGCACCGCTCGGTGAAGGCTGGGGCCTGACCGTCGGTGGCTTCTACCGTTCGGACGAGGGCGTGCGCAGCCCCGGCTTCACCCAGAACCAGGGTGGCCAGATCCGTGTTGGCCTGTCGCGCGATTTCGAACGCGGCCGCTTCGAGCTCAACGTCAAGCAGATCGACGACAACGTCGGCTTCCTCCTGCCCGTGCCGCTGACCTTCGACAGCTCCGGCGACGTGGCCGAGGTGCCGGGATTTGACGGGAATTTCGGCACCCTGGCGGGACCGGACAACCGTCTGGTCAGCTTCCGTAACGTCAACGGTCCGTTCGGCTTCGACCTGGGCCGCGGCACCGATGTCAACCTCACAGCGATCACGGCCAAACTGGATCTGGAAATCGGCGACGGCTGGCGTCTGCAAAACACCGCCCGCTACAGAACCAGTGATATCGTCCGCAACGGCCTGTTCCCGACCGGTAGCATCGAGACGGCAACCGCCCGCCTGAACAGCCTTCGGACCGCAGCGCTCGCCGCCTACCCCGGGGCAACCGACCTGCAGTACCGCTACGCGACCAGCGGTGCGGCCTTTGACCCGCTGACGGCCAATGGCAATGGCCTGGTGGTCAGCGGCAACCTGCTCAGCGTCTCGGTGCCGCTGGACGAGTTCACCAATGACCTTCGCTTCGTCAAGACATTCGACCTTGGCAGTCAGACCCATGACGTGGCCTTCGGCGTCTATGTCTCGAACTACAGCTACGACTACGATCGCTTCATGGCGACCGCCAACCTGGAAGTCCGCGACCAGGCCCGTCGACTGGACATCGTGGCGGTCAATGCCACCGGCGCGATTGTCGGTCGGGTGACCGAGAACGGCTTCCTTCGCTACGGCTCGCTGTTCGACAATGCCACGATCGATGCCCGCTCGACGGCCTTCTATGCCTCGGACGAATGGCAGGTCACGCCGCAGCTTCGTATCGATGCCGGCATCCGTCACGAGCGGATCGACTTCACCGGTTCGGTCGAGGGCAAGCAGACCTTGGATCTGGGTGTGGTCGGCACGCTTGCCGACAATCAGGTGATCACGGGCACGGGTGTCTTCACCCCGATCGACCGTGACTTCGACGGAACCAGCTGGACCGTCGGGGCCAACTACCAGTTCGCAGCAAGAGCGGGCGTGTTCGGCCGCTATACCGAAACGGTTCGCCTCCCGGCCCCCTCGGAATTCCAGGGCAGCGCCGGCGACGCCCTGCGTACCGACATCCGCAAAACACCGGTCAAGATGCTGGAAGCCGGGTTCAAGTGGCAGTCTGATCTGTTCGACGTCTATGCGACCGCCTTCCAGACCAAGTTCGAAAACATCCGCTTCAACGACAGTGTGTTCAACTCGACCACCAACAGCTTCACGACCCGGGTCGCCTATGGCGACACCAATACGGTCGGTCTGGAACTCGAAGGCATCATCCGGCCGGTCGAATGGGCGGATCTGTCAGCGGCACTCTCGTGGCAGAATCCGGAATACGACACCTTCCGCTTCACCGAGAACGTCGGCGGCGTTCCGACCGTGCGGGACTTCGGCGGCAATCAGCTGATCCGGGTTCCCAAGGTCGGTGCCCGCATGGTGCCCGGACTGAACCTGCTGGGTGACAGCCTGCGGATCGAACTGCCCGTCGAATACTACAGCGAGCGCTTCGCCGATGTGGCCAACAGCCAGCCTCTGGACGCCTATACGGTGGTCAATCTGAACCTGCGCTGGAACATCAACGACAGCGTCGCCTTCTCAGTGGCCGGGGCCAACCTGACCAATGAGATTGGACTGACCGAGGGCAATCCTCGGGCCGGCCAGTTCATCTCCGGCGATGCCGGAGCCCGCTACTATCTGGCCCGCCCGGTTCTGGGCCAGTCCTGGCGCGCGGCCGTGACCGTGCGCTTCTGACCCGGACCTGATCGCCAAGGTCCGCGGGGCGGCCAGCGAAAGCTGGCCGCCCCGTTTGCTTGACGAACCTTCAGACCGCCTCGGCCCCGACCGACTGGCGCACCAGCCGGCACGACCCCTGGGTGGTCAGGAAGGCGATGTCGGCGGCGTCGCGGCCGCAGGCGATGCGGACCAGTCCCTCGACCGGGGCCAGGCCCGTGGGATCGACCAGCCACCAGCCGTTGGACAGCCAGACCTCGAAGATGGCGTGGAAGTCCGGCGGGTTCAGCTGGTGGGCGAAGGCGCTGACGGCCCGGGCGGGGATGCCCGAGGCGCGGCACAGGGTGATGCCCATATGGGTGAAGTCACGACACACGCCGGCCCGGTCGATGAAGGTCCGCGCCGCGGTGGTCTCGCTGTCCGAAGCGCCCGGCTCATAGTCGATCTCGGCCTTGATCCAGTCGAGGATCTTCAAAACGCGGTCGCCGCCGACCGTGCCACCGAAGGTGCGTTCCGCGAACCGTCCGAACTGGTCCGACGGGCAATAGCGGCTGGGGTTGAGGTAGGTCAGGACCTCAGCCGGAAGATCGCCCCAGTCGTGCTGGACGGTTACAGGCGGCAGGCCCTTGAGCACGCCGTTATCGACCACCGCCCGATAGGTCAGGGCCACCTCGCCGGAGAGGTGGGCGCGCAGGGTCCGGGCTCCGAACTCCACATCCTCGTCCTGGATGAAGTCGACGGCCGGTGTGGTGGTCAGGCTTTCCTCGAGAATGGTCTGGCCCGGCCAGTGGGCGACCTGGATCTTGTAGATGGCGTCGGTCGGCGGATCGAAGCGATAGACCAGTTCGGCGCGGACGCGGATTTTCATGAGGGCTCGACTGAAGCAGGACAGGCCTCACGTCAACGGCAGGGAGTCGACGCCGTTCCGAACCAGCGGCTCCGACAGACGATGAAGGTGAGGACGGTGCTCGCGGACATGTCCGGTACAAGCACCCGCTATCCCGACCCGGACGAGGCTATCCATGAGCAGACTGCCGGACGACCCGGGTGTGCGATCCACCTGTAAACCGGGGCCGCCTTTCGGATAAGGTGCGGGCTGACTGGCGACCAACGGACAAAAAAGAAATGACCACGATCATCGTTGGCGCGGGACACGGCGGGGGAACGGCGGCGGCCCTGCTGCGTCAGAACGGCTATGCCGACCCCATCATTCTGATCGGGGAGGAGCCGCATCCGCCCTACCAGCGCCCCCCTCTCTCCAAGGGCTGGCTGAAGGGCGAGGTCGATGGAGACGGCCTGCTGCTGCGGCCTTCGGCATGGTACGCCGAGGCGAATATCGACCTGCGAACCTCGACGCGGGTGGTCAGCCTCGATCGCGCATCAAGGACCGTGACCCTGTCGACCGGTGAGGTGCTGGCCTATGACAAGCTGATCATCGCCACGGGCGCGCGGGCGCGCAGGCTGGTCCTGCCCGGCAGTGATCTGAACGGCTTTCTGGAACTCCGGACCATTGAGGACGCCGAGGCCATCAAGGCCCGGATCAGGCCCGGCTTCCGGCTGGCCGTGATCGGCGGTGGCTATGTCGGGCTCGAGGTTGCGGCCTCGGCGCGGAAACTGGGAGCCGAGGTCGATGTGCTGGAGCGCGAGGACCGGCTGCTGGCGCGCGTCGCCGGACCCGTCCTGTCGGGCTTCTTCCAGCAGGTGCATGAGGAACAGGGGGTCCGCTTCCATTTCGACGTCACGGTCGAGGGTTTCGAGGGGCTGGACGGTCAGGTCTCGGGGATCCGGCTGGCGGGGGCCGAGCCCCTGTCGTGCGACGCGGTCCTGGTCGGTATCGGGGCCATACCGAACGATGACCTGGCCCGGGAGGCCGGGCTGCATTGCGATGACGGCGTGGTCGTCGATCATCAGGCACGGACTTCGGACCCGGACATCCATGCGATCGGCGACATGACCCGGCGACCGCTGGCCCTTTATGGTCGCTCCGTCCGACTGGAGAGCGTGCCCAATGCCCTGGAGCAGGCGCGTCAGGCGACGGCGTCCATCTGCGGCAAGCCGGACCCCAAACCGGATGTGCCCTGGTTCTGGTCCGACCAGTACGACCTCAAGCTCCAGATCGCCGGCATGCCCTTCGATGTCGACCAGATCGTCGTTCGCGGCGATCCGGCCAATCGGTCCTTCGCGGTCTTCCACCTGTCCCGGGGGCGGGTCCAGTCCGTCGAGGCGGTCAATGCCGCACCCGAGTTCATGGTCGGACGCCAGTGGCTGGCATCACAGCGCGAGGTCGATCCGGTCAGGCTTGGCGATGTCGGGATTCCGGTCAAGGACGTCTGACGGTCGCAAACCGGCACCGCCCCGCCATCGCATCGGGACTGCTTGGCACCCGCACGTGCCGGCCTGCACGGTGACCGGCGTCAGTCCTCAGGGCTCCAGTTCGATGTCCCAGTAGAGGTAGTCCAGCCAGCTCTGGTGCAAATAGTTCGGCGGGAAGCGGCGGCCGAACTGCTGCAGCTGCCATGCACTGGGGCGATGGGGTGCGCGGCGAACGGGCATGCCGGCCTGTTCGGGGGTGCGTCCACCCTTTCTGAGATTGCACGGAGAACAGGCGGCGACGATGTTTTCCCAGGTGGTCCGGCCGCCGCGCGAACGCGGGACCACATGGTCGAAGGTCAGTTCGGCGGAGGCACTGCAATACTGGCAGGTAAAGCCGTCGCGAAGAAAGACGTTGAAGCGGGTGAAGGCCGGCTGGCGGTCCTGATCGACATAGTTCTTCAGCGCGATGACGCTGGGCAGGACCATTTCCATCGAAGGGCTGCGGACGACCTTGTCATAGGTCGATACGACATCAACGCGGTCCTGATAGACCGCCTTGATCGCTTCCTCCCAGGGCCAGATGGACAGCGGATAGTAGGAGAGCGGACGGAAGTCGGCGTTCAGCACCAGCGCGGGCCAGCCGGACGGAGGGCGGCTCTGGACCTGCATCAGGCCCTCGCCGTGCAGGAAAGGATCATCGACGCGACCGGACTGAAGACACGTCTCCTTCCCTGGTTATGAGAAAAGCCTAGCCGTGATTCGACGGCTTGACGATGACCATGGGACGACAGTTCCGCAACGCTCAGCCCCGTGTGGGGGTCCCGGGAAAGGCCGGCAGGCTCCAGCCCCAGACCAGGGCACCGGCGCGCAGGGCGAAGCCGCAAGGGGCGGCAATCAGGGCGGCCGGCCAGGCGTCGAGGCCGAGGGCGCGTACGACGACGAATACCGTCGCGGCCAGCAGGGCGGCGGAGACAGTGATCTCGCGCCGCAGCAGGATCGAAGGCTGGCCCGCCAGCAGGTCGCGCACCACGCCACCGAAACAGGCGGTGAGGGCCCCCATGACAATGCAGATCAGCGGTGCGACCTGAAAGGCCTCGGCCTTGGCCGCGCCCATGACGCCATAGGCGGCCAGGCCAATGGCATCGAGCCACAGCAGGGCGCGGAACCGCCAGGGCCGGGCCCCGACGATCCAGACCGCCAGCGAAGCCAGCAGGCAAACGGCGATGTAGCGCCAGTCCTGCACCCAGAAGACCGGGGCCCCGATCAGCAGGTCGCGCAATGTGCCGCCGCCCACGCCGGTGATCGCACCGAAGAAGGCGAAGGTGACCAGATCGTGCCGCTGCTGCGCCGCGGCAAGAGCCCCGGTGGCCGCAAAGACGGCCACGCCGGCAAAGTCGAGCGCGCCAAGAACGGTCTGTGGATCGGTCAGGGCAGGATCGACGATGGGGCTCACGCGAGATGCTCCTCCAGCACGGCCTCACCGCGCTTGACCGCTCCATACCATCCCCAGAGCAGATGCGCCGCCACGCTGCGACAGGGGCTCCAGATTTCAGCCCGTGCCCACGCCTGGTTCGCCGTCGGCCGCAGGGTTGCGCCGTCGGCCCAGCGGATGGCTTCCTGAAGGGCGATGTCGCCGCCGGGGAAGATGTCCTGACGGCCCTCGCAGAACATCAGAAAGGTCTCGGCGGTCCATCTGCCGACGCCCTTGATGGCGACCAGCTGCGCGATCGCATCTGCATCCGACAGCCCTTCCAGATGGTCGAAATCGATCCGGCCCTCGACCTGGGCGAGGGCGATCTCATGCGCGTATCTCGCCTTCTGGCCGGACAGGCCGAAGGTGCGCAGCCGCTGCGCGTCGCACGCCAGAACGGCCCGGGGCGTGATGTCCCCATCAAGACCTTCGACCACGCGCTTCCAGATTGCGGCGGCGGCCGCGACCGAGACCTGCTGGTCCACGATCATGTGGAACAGACCTTCATAACCGCCGGTCCGCAACCGCCATTCGAAAGCCGGGGTGGCCGCATGCGCCCGGGCCAGCGCGGGATCCACGGTGACCAGAGCCTCCCGGGCGGCTGCGATCCGGGCGGGATTCAACGGCACAGGCATGGGGGCTCATCGACAGGGGCGGATGCCCGTTCTAGAATTTCGGCATGACCACTCTGGACGAACTTCTGCATCCGATCACGCGCGACCGGTTCGATGCGGACTACAATGACCGAAAGCCGCTGCACATTCCCGCAGAAGCCGGAGCCCCCAAGCGCTCGATTCTGGACTGGGCCCGGTTCAACGCCCTGCTGGACCAGAGCTCGATCTGGACCGCGCAAAGCCTCAAAATGGTCTTCAACGGCAAGCCCATCCCGCCGGAACAGTATTGTGTCGAGGCGCGGTCGCAGTCGGGCGTGGCCCTGCGGCCGTCGCCCGCGAAGGTCCAGAACCTGCTGGCCATGGGCGCCAGCGTCATCGCAGGAGACGTCCAGGAGCTGACGCCGGAGCTACGCGCGCTGTCGCATCGGCTGGGCCGTGATTTCGCCGGGCTGGTCGGCGCCAATGTCTATTGCTCCTTCGGCGGGGTGCAGGCCTTCGACACCCATTTCGATCTGCATCATGTCTTCGCCGTCCAGGTGGAAGGCGAGAAGACCTGGCGGCTGTACGAGAACCGCGCCGAGGCGCCGGTGAGCTTTCCGGTCGACGACGCCGAAGCCCGGCGCTGGTTCGCCCAGACGCGCGGCCCGCTGATGACCGAGGTCAGAATGCAGCCGGGCGATGTGCTCTACCTGCCGCGCGGCTGGTATCATGACGCCCTCGCCACCGAGGGTGCGTCGCTGCATGTGACCTTTTCGGTGAGTCCGCTCTACGGGCGGGTGCTTTTCGGCCTGCTCGAGTCCGCAGCCATGCAGGACCCCGCCTTCCGTCAATGGCTCGCCCCGGGAACCGATGGCGGCGTGCGGCTCGCCCGGCAACTGGCGGACCTTGGCCGCCGCCTGGCCGAGCTGTCAGCCCTGCCCGCCTTCCGCGACGAGGTCCTGATGGCCCAGGAGCGCCTCGTGCCGCGCGGGACGGCCTATGGGCTGCCGGCGCGGGCGAGCCTGACCCTGTATCGACCGACCGGCCTGAGGTCGCCAAAGGTGGAAGGTCCCGCAAGGGTCGCGATCGAATGGGCCACAGGCCAGACGCAGTTCGCCCTGGAAGACGTCATCGCCCAATTCGACTTCATCTCCGAACCGGCACTGAGAGACGCCTTTGAGTCCGCCATCGGGCTCGGTGTGTTCAAGGCGCTCTGAAGACACAGCCGCATCGACAGCGGGCGGCGGGCATCATAGTTGTTCGGCCATGCACAGCCTCGACAACCTTCTGCATCCGATCTCGCCCGAGCATTTCCTTGGCGAGTACGTTGGCCGAAAGCCGCTGCATATTCCGGCCTCAGGCGACGGCGGAAAGGCGGCCATTCTCACCTGGCCCGACTTCAACCGGCTGCTGGGTCAGGGCTCGCTCTGGACATCGGCCCATCTGCGGTTGATGCGGAACTATGTGGCGGTACCCCCCGACCAGTACTGCCATCCGGTCGCGACGCCGCAGGGCGAAGTCCTTCGACCCTGGCCGCAGAAGGTCGAGGTATTCCTGTCCGCCGGTGCCAGCCTGATCGCCAATGACGTCCTCTCCATCCACGAACCGCTGATGCGGATCGGGGAAACGCTGTCGCGGACCTTCGCTGCCAGCATCGGTGCCAACATCTACTGCTCTTTCCGGGGCGTTCAGGCCTTCGGTACGCATTTCGACAACCACGACGTCATCGTCATCCAGACCGGCGGTACCAAGGTCTGGAATCTGTATGAAAGCCGTGCCGACAATCCGGTCGAGAACTTCCCCGACGACGACGCAACGCGGCGCTGGTTTGAACAGACTCGCGGGGCCCTGATGCAGCAAGTGACGATGCAGCCCGGCGACGTGCTGTATCTCCCGCGCGGCTGGTACCATGACGCCCTGGCGACCGACGGTCCGTCTTTGCACGTCACCTTTGCGATCACGCCCCTGCATGGTCGCACCCTGCTGGCCCTGCTGAACCTCGAGGCAATGAAGGACCCTGCCTATCGCGCCTTCGCACCACCGGCGACGGGAGACGGCGGCGCAGCTCTGGCCGCCCACCTTGTCGAATACAGTCAGATCCTCGCCCGGATCGCCGCCTCCCCGGCGTTCGCAGAGGAGGTCGCCAGATCCCAGACCCGGATGACGCCGCGGCCACCCTCCTTCACCTTGCCGGAGCGCAAGCCGATCACCCTGATCCGGACGACCGGGCGGTCCTTCCCCGACTGTTCGAACACGGTGCGGGAGATCTATGACTGGGCCATTTCGGAGCGGCAGTTCGCCCTGGAGGACATGGTCGCCCATTTCCAGTCCCTGTCCGAGGATGATGTACGCGCCAGCGTCGCCGCAGCAGAGGCCGCCGGGGCCTTGCAGCGGGTCTGAGGGCGGTCGTGGGCTTCGTCACCCGTTTCGCGCCCTCACCGACCGGCCGGCTGCACCGCGGCCACGCCTTTGCCGCCCTGACCGCTTGGCGCGCCGCCGGCGAGGTCGGGGGACGTTTTCTGCTCCGGATCGAGGATATCGACCCGATCCGCTGCCAGCCGGCCTTTGAGGACGCCATTGTCGAGGATCTGGCATGGCTGGGGCTGGCCTGGGACGGGCCGGTTCGCCGCCAGTCAGAACACCTGACCGACTATGCGGCCGTGATAGACGACCTGAACCGGAGAGGTCTGCTCTATCGCTGTTTCCGTACGCGCAAGGATATCCTCGACGCTATCGGCGATGCACCGCACGGCCCGGTCGAGGCGGCGCGGCACGGCCCGCATCCGGCAGACGAGGAGGCGGCGATGCTGGCACAGGGCCGTGCCTTCGCCTGGCGGCTGTCCCTGGATCGCGCCCGGGAGGCCTTGGGTGAAGTCGCCTGGCGGGCGCTGGCCTTCATCGAGGAGGGCCTGGGGCCGAACGGCGAGCGCGGCCTGATCAAGGTTCGACCGGAGACGGCCGGCGACGTGATTCTGGCCCGCAAGGACGTCGGGGCGGCCTATCATTTGGCCGTGACGCACGATGACGCCCTGCAGGGCGTGACCCACGTCGTCCGCGGCGAGGACCTGTTCGAAGCAACCCATGTGCAGGTGCTGATCCAGACACTGATGGGCTGGCCCACACCGGCCTATCGCCACCACCGCCTGCTGGTCGGGCCGGATGGCAGGCGTTATGCCAAGCGCGACCGGTCGGTGACGCTGGCGGAGCTCAGGGCCGGCGGTCTGGACGCCGGGACCCTGCGGGCCGAACTGGGCTTTTGATCAGGGTGCCAACCTCCCGTTCGCCTCGGGGGCGCGGAAGACCAGGTCATTGTCCGGCGCCTCGGCCGCCGCACCGGGACCGCCGATGGACCGCAGGATGTGGCGGATGATGTTGAGGCGGGCCGACTTCTTGTCGTCGGTGGCCACCACGGTCCAGGGCGCGTGGTTGTGGTCGGTATCGTCCAGCATCCGGTCGCGCGCCTTGCTGTACTCCTTCCACCGGGCCTGGGCCTCGGCATCCAGCGGCGAGACCTTGAACCGTTTGAGCGGATCCTTGACCCGCTCGGCCAGACGGCGCGCCTGCTCGGCCTTGGAGATGTCCAGCCAGAGCTTGATCAAGACAATGCCGTCGTCGACGAGGATGCGCTCGAACGCCGGGGCGTCCGAGAGAAACTGCTCATACTGCGCCGGCGTGCAGAAGCCCATCACCGGCTCGACCCCGCCGCGGTTGTACCAGGAGCGGTTGAACAGCACGGTCTCGCTGTCGGCCGGCAGGTGCGGGACATAGCGCTGGAAATACCACTGGCTGGTCTCGCGCTCGGTCGGCCTGGGCAGGGCAACGACCCGGGTCTGGCGCGGCGACATGTATTCGGTGATGCGCTTGATCGCGCCGTCCTTGCCGGCGGAGTCGCGGCCCTCGAAGATGATCAGGGTCTTGCGGCCCTGTTCGATGGTCCAGTGCTGGGCCTCGACCAGCAGGATCTGAAGGCGTTCCAGTTCGGCCTCATAGGGTTCCGGCTTGCTCACGGGCGCTCTCCAGACGTCAGGCGGATCAGTCTGGGCCGGAGCGGCAGCGGCCACAAGGTGAACGCCCGTTTACCGGCCGCAGTCGCGTGGGGCGCACGGCATCTTCCGCCCGCCGACGACGCGGCGTAAGGCAGGCCCCTTATGCGACGTGATTTTGCCGATTTCTGGAACCTGCTGTGGGAGCTGGCGCTCGGCGTCTGCGCGGCCTTTGCCCTGCTCAACCTGTTGGCCCCGCAGCAGGACCTGCCGTGGAAGCCGCTGGACCTCAGCCAGCCGATCGGCACGGCGACGGCGGCCAAGGTGGCGGATTTCGTCCTGCCCCCGACCGCTGCCCCGGAAGAGATCACCGCCGTCACCGGGGCCTGTATGCAGGTGCTGCGCGAGGCCGGGGTCGAGGTCGAGCGGGCCCCGGACCGCGACGACGGCGGCTTCTGCGTCGTGCGCGGGGCGGTGCGGATCACCGGCGGGGCCGTCACCCCCCTGCCCGGAAATCCGGTCCTGCAGTGCCCGCTGGCGGTGCGGTACGTCATCTGGGAGCGCCAGGTGCTGCAGCCGGCGGCTGAGGCGACCTTCGGCAGCCGGGTCGCCAGCCTGAACGATGTGGGCAGCTACAGCTGCCGGCGCATCTATGGCCAGACCAGTCCCAAGGCCCGGCCCAGCGAGCATGCGCGGGCCAATGCGCTGGATATCGGCGGGGTGACGCTGGAGGACGGGCGGCGGATTTCGGTGCTGGAGGACTGGCCCGGCGACGGGCCGCGCGGACCGGAGGGACGGCGCTTCCTGACGCGGGTCCGCGAGGGGGCCTGCCGGGTCTTCTCGACCGTTCTGGGCCCAGGCTATAATGCCGCCCACGCCAACCATCTGCATCTGGACGGCGCGCCCCGACCCCTTTGCGCCTGATTTCCGGACCCCGTTTCGCGCAACGGGGGAATCGGTTTGCGGTTGACCGACCCGGAATTGCGCGAGAGAAAGTCAGCGCAGTCCGGATTTCGCGCGGCCTCCACACCCGTGCTCGCTCCTTCACCGAATGAGCTCGTCCAGATGGGCTGACGGGTGTCCCTCGAGGGGCATCTGCCTGGAAAGCGCGTTCAGGAGACGCAATATGGCGACCGGCACGGTCAAGTGGTTCAACCCGACGAAGGGTTTCGGCTTCATCCAGCCCGATGGCGGCGGTCAGGACGTTTTCGTCCACATCACCGCAGTCCAGAAGGCGGGCCTGCAAGGGCTCGATGAGAACGCCAAGGTGTCCTACGAGCTGGAATCCCAGCGCGGCAAGACCTCGGCGGTGGATCTGAAGCTGGTCTGAGACCACCGACAAAAACATCATGAGACGGGCGCGGCGGCTTCGGCTTCCGCGTCCGTTTTCGTTTTGGCCGCGGTCGTCGACCCTTCGGGATCTCCCGACCCGGAGCCTGTCCTCGGGCCGACCGAAGGTCGGACCCGGGGGCGGCCTGGCGGCTTCGCCGCGCTCCACTGCGCGAGAACAATAGCCCCCAGCACCACTCCGCCGCCGATGGCCTGCACCAGGGTCAGGGTCTCGGCGAAGAGGAGCCAGCCGAGGACGGCGGCGGCGATCGGCTGGATCAGGACGGTGGCGGCGGTCAGGGCCGTCGGCAGCCGGCCCAGCGACCAGGCCACCCCGCCCTGCCCCACGACATGCACCACCCCCAGACCGACGCAGGCGGCCCAGCCGCCCCATGAGCCGGGCCACACATCCTCGCCCAGCACCAGGGCCACCAGCAGCAGGCCCGGGGCGGCGATGGCGGTCGACCACAGCATCACCCGCCCGGCCGAATGCGCCCCGCGCGCCCCCTTCACGGCGATGAAATAGCCCGCGTACCAGAGGGCGGTA
>CANMXH010000058.1 GCA_947501315.1 Caulobacteraceae bacterium
TCCAGCAGGGCCATCGGCAGGGGTCCGTCGACCAGCAGGGCGTCGTGGAAGCGGCGGATGTCGAACTGGCCGCCCAGTTCGACCTCGGCCCGCGTCCGGATCGCCCGCAGCCGGATCTCACCGATCTTGTAGGCCGTGGCCTGGCCCGGCCAGCCGATATAGCGCTGCAGTTCGGTCTCGATGTTCAACGGGGCGAGGGCGGAGTTGTCGCGGAAACAGGCGCGGGCCTGCTCCAGATCCCAGCCCAGCCAGTGGATACCGGTGTCCGCCACCAGCCGGCAGGCGCGCCACATCTCGTAGCTGAGGCGGCCGAACCGCTCATAGGGGGTGCGGTAGAAGCCCATCTCCTCCCCGAGGAATTCGGCGTACAGGCCCCAGCCCTCGACGAAGGCGGTGACGTCGACGCTGCGCCGGAAATAGGGGCCGTCCGCTGCTTCCTGTTGCAGGGCGATCTGCAGGTGGTGGCCGGGGACGCCTTCGTGCAGCGTCAGGGCCGGCATCTCATAGAGGCCGCGCTGGTTCAGGCTGGAGGTGTTGACCATATAGCCGCCGGCGACACCGTTCTCCATCGAGCCGGCGTTGTAGCGGCCGGTGGTGTAGTTGGCCTCGATCTCGCGCGGCACGGGGCGCACGCCATAGGGCAGGCGCGGCAGGGTGCCGAACAGGGCCGGCAGGCCGTCGTCGGCCCGCTTGGCCATCTCCGACGCCTTCTCGATCAGGGCCTCGCGGCTGGTGACGTAGAACTGCGGATCGGAGCGCAGGAAGGTAAGGAACGAGGGGAAATCGCCGGTCCAGCCGGCGGCACGCATCTCGGTATCCATGCGGCCCCGGATACGGGCGACCTCCTGCAGGCCGATGGCGTGGACCTCGTCCGGCGTCAGCCCGGTCGTGGTGAAGCCGCGCACCAGATAGGCATACATGTCGCGACCGCCCGGACGATGAACCAGACCGAGGGTCTCGGGCGCCCGGGGCAGATAGTCCTCGCGCAGGAAGCGCGCCCATTCACGCCGCTGTGGCATGATGCCGTCCGCTACGGCCCGGGCGGCGCGCGCCCGCAAGGCCGCCTGCTGCGCCGCAGGGATGGAGGCGGGGAGGGTAGCGAAAGGCTTGAGCAGCGGGTCGGCGTCAGGCGTCAGGGCCGACTCGGGCTCGATCAGGGTCAGGGCGTTCTCGACGATGGAGCGGGACTGGACCATGCCGGTCTCAAGCCCGCGCCGGGCATTGGCCAGCGGATCGGCATAGAATTTCGGCATCGCCTCGAGCCGGGCGATCCAGGCTTCGGCGTCAGCGGCGGTGACGATCCGGGTGACGGCGGCGACATAGGCGAGGTTTTGACCGGGTCCACCCTCGGAGTTGAAGGCGTCGATACGGCTGGTGTCGAGCGGGATACGATCCCTTGAGCGCTGCAGGACATAGGTCAGAAAGGCGTGGTTCAGTCGGTCGTCTTCGCTCAGGCCGGCGGCGTTGATGCCGGCCAGGCGATCGGCAAATCCCTTGAGCACGGGCTCCTGGGCCAGTTCGAAGGCGCGGGAGCCGTCTGGCAGGCGGGACAAGGCGTCGCGGTCGCCTTCCATTCCGGCATTGATCGGGTCGACGGCCCGCAGATAGGCCTCATAGTCCGCCAGGACTGCGGCCAGGGCCGGGTCCTGGGCGTTACGGACCGCCTCTGTCCGGACCATCGCCGGGCTGGCGACAACAGGGGTGGGGGCGGCGAGCATGGCGACGGCGCTGACGGCGATGACGAGTTTCATGAGGTCCCTCTCCCGGATCGGGCGGGACTGCACCGGAGCAAAGCCGCCGCGTCAACCGCAGAAGGCAAAGAACCGTTCGATGTTTGGTGCGGATTCGGGATGCGGAGCATAGGCTTGACGCTCGCCGTCCAGCCACAGGGCCAGCCAGCCGACCTGGCGGAAGCGCTGGAAAACCGGTGCGTCTGCGTCCGCCTCGGCGGTCAGAAAGACGCCATCGTTCAGCTGGGACGGTTCTGAGTTGGCAGCAAAGCGTTCCGTCTCGCCGCCCGCCTCAATATGGATCTCGGGTTTGGCGTCCGGAGCGCCAACGGCACTCAGCGCCACCCGCCCGGCACCCTCACTGCAGTCCAGTCCCAACCGCAGATCATCGCTCTCCGCCAGTCCATAGACCAGCCGAGCCTGCCCGCCGTCCCGATTATAGAACCAGTCATGATCGGCGATGGGCGCAGGCGGACCGGATGAAGCGACGGCAGGAGGCGGCACCGGCGGGGTTTCGACCGTCGCGCAGGCGGCCGCAGCCAGGGCCAGGCCTGTCAGGATGGTGAGGCGTGCGGCGCGCATCGAGGTCTCCGGCAATCAGCCCGCGCAAAGTTCCGCGAACCGGCGCAATTTGGCAAGGTGGGGGGGAGGGATCTCGACCGGGCGACGCTGATCGCCGGAGACGATCGCCATACGGCCGTCGACCGTGAACGCGGCGAAAACCGGGTGATCGGTTCGGAGGGCCAGCCGGGTGGCACCCGGTCGCGTCGGGGATGTTTCGGCCACGGCGGAAGCTTCACCTGAAACGACCCGCGCCATGCCGCTGATCGCCGTGCCGCCGTAAAGGGTCAGCCGCGCGACGCTCGTGCCCGGATCGCATTCCAGGGTCATGCGCAGACTGGCACTGTCGGGGATTTCATGCGCCAGAACCACCGGCTCCGCGCCAGCGTAGAGGGTCCAGGTCCAGCCGCTCGCAGTGGGCGGGTTCTGCGTGGCCAGGGCCAGGATGACGAACAAGCCGATCATGGCTCAGCCCCCGCTGAAAGGTTCTGCCACTGTTGTGGTCAGACATGGATCGAACCGCAATAGGCGAAACACAGTCGTTCGAGCGGCGTGCGGCGACACTGGCAGGCCTATCTGGCTGGAGGGTCAAACCGCGTGACAGGGATTGTCACGACTCGTGCAGAAACGCGGCCATGCACCGGCGGTTCACGAGGCAGGCCGGAAGTATGCCCGGCCATATCCACAGCGTGATCAAATCATCGCGCTCTTGGCGAATAGCGCCGGCGGGCCCAAGGCCCGGGCCGGGTCGGGGCCAGCTTCTGGCCGCGACCCGCCTAGAAGGGACTGAACTGCTCGACCAGTGACTGGGCCGCCGGTGCGGCCTGAACACGGCTGATGTCTCCCCGGCCGCCGTAGCTGATGCGGGCTTCCGCGATCTGGGTGTGGGCGATGGTATTGCCCGAGCTGATGTCCTCGGGCCGCACGATACCTGCGACGGTCAGTTCGCGTACCTCGCGATTGGTGCGCACTTCCTGCCGGCCCTGGATGATCAGATTGCCATTGGCCATCACGTCAGTGACGACGGCGGCAATGGTCAGGCTGACCTTCTCGGACCGGTTGACCGATCCTGAACCGTTGGCGTTCGACGCCCCTTCCAAGCTGACCATACTGGCCGGGTCGAAGCCGCCGGGGAAGGCCTGGCCGATGCTGCTCTCAAGGCCAAAGAAGTTGGTGATGCCCCCCGAGATGTCATTGGTGCGGCTGCGCGCCGTCGAATTCTGCGTCTGGGCGCGGTCGTCGATGTCGATATTGACGGTGAGGATGTCGCCGATGCGGCGTGCGCGCTGATCGCCGAAAAAGGTGCGGGCCCCGGCGCGCCAAAGGCTGTTGGCGCTCGCGGCACGGTCCGCTCGCTGTTGCTCCGGCGATGGCAGATAGGCCTGACTTGTCGGCATCAGGGCCGCCGGATAACCGATGGGAGCCAGCTCCGGTCCCCGCACGGCCTCGACGGCGGTGGAGCAGGCTCCGAGGCTCAGGGCGGCGACGGTGACGGTCAGGACGGTACGCATGGAACTTTATCCCTCTATCGGGCGGCGAGCTGTTGGGTTGCGCGGGCTTGCTGGGCAGCCGGGCCGGCCAGGGCCTGGCCGGGTCCGGTCGCCACGGCGTCGATGCTTCGGCCGGATTGCAGGTTACGAACGACCAGTGGCTGACCGGCGGCGGCGTTGCCTTCGGCGCGCCCGGTGACGGTGACGCGGACCCCGCCTGAGACATAGGCGACCTCGACCATGTCGTTGCGGGTGATGACGCGCTCGGCAAAAGTGGCTCGGCCGGACCGAAGACCTGCAGTCACGGCGGGTACCACGCTGTCGACGGCTGCGGGTGACCTCGGGGCAGGGGCGGCGGATGTCGGCGCGGCGGCGGCGTTGCGTACGACGACCCGGCGCAGCCCGGCGGGATTTGCCCACGCCAGACCGGACTGGCGCGCAAGGCTTTGGAGTTGTCCTGCCTC
Source organism: Caulobacteraceae bacterium (assembly GCA_947501315.1). Taxonomy (GTDB): domain Bacteria; phylum Pseudomonadota; class Alphaproteobacteria; order Caulobacterales; family Caulobacteraceae; genus Brevundimonas. The sequence goes on from CANMXH010000058.1 coordinate 4,246, forward strand.
GAAGACGATGGAGGGGCCGACACGCGTCCCGACCAGCACGTCGGAAGCCGAACCGGCCCCGTCGAAAAGGTCGCCGAGGGTGACGCGGCCGTCGCTGTCGACCGGATTGGCTTTCAGCGCCACGGGGCCGGCAACCGCGGCGCCGGCAAACAGCAGGGCCGTAAAGGCCCCGAAGATCAGGGACCTCACGATTTCACCTGCGCGCTGACCGACAGCATCTGGTCCGCTGTGGTGATGACCTTGGAGTTCATCTCATAGGCGCGCTGGGCAATGATCAGGGCGCTGATCTCGGCCACGGCGTCGACGTTCGATGCCTCGGTATAGTGATGCCTCAGCTGGCCGAAGCCGACATCTCCGGGCGTGCCGACATTGGCCGCGCCCGAGGCGGCGGTTTCCATCAGCAGGTTGTCGCCTATCGCCTCCAGCCCCGCCTCGTTGAAGAAGCTGGCCAGCTCCAGCTGGCCCACGATCGATGGCTCTGTGGTGCCGGCGGTGATGACCTGAACCTGACCAGACTTGGAGATCGTAACATCGACCGCGTCCTGCGGGATCGAGATGTTGGGCTGCACGGCATAACCGTCGTCCGTGACCAGCTGGCCTTCACCGTTGAGGGCGAAATTGCCTGCGCGGGTGAAGGCAGTCTCGCCGGAAGGCAGCAGGATCTGGAAATAGCCGCGCCCGTCGATCGCGACGTCGTACCGGCCACCGGTCTCGTTCGGCGAGCCCTGCTCGGTGATCCGGTAGACGCTGCCGGCCTTGACGCCAGCGCCGATCTGGATGCCGGTCGGGACCACCGTACCCTGGCTGGACGACTGGGCACCCATGCGCTCGACGTTCTGGTACAGCAGGTCCTGGAATTCGGCTCTTTGTCGCTTGAACCCGACCGTGTTCATGTTGGCGATGTTGTTCGAGATGACCTCGACGTTCAGCTGCTGGGCGGCCATGCCCGAGGCTGCGGTTCTGAGGGCGCGCATGTCTCAGTCTTCCCTTCTAGGCCCGGCCCAGCCGCTCAACGGCGCGGCGTGACAGGTCGTTGGTGCCTTCGATCATCCGCGTGACGCTCTCGTAAGCGCGCTGGATCTCGATCAGATTGGTGATCTCGAGGATCGGATTGACGTTGGAGCCTTCCAGCATGCCCTGACGGACGCGAGCGTCGGTCGCCTCGATGGCACTGGCGTTGGAGGCGTTACGGTAAAGGCCGTCGCCGCCCTTTTCGAGCGCGGCCAGGGCATCGAAGCGAACGATGGAGATTCGGCCAACCGGGTTGCCGCTCTGGCTGATGGTGCCGTCCGGGGCCACTGCAGGTTCACCCAAAGAGCGGTCGAGAATGATCTCGCCGCCATCGCCCTGGACGGCCGCGCCGCCCCCGGTCGTCAACCGGCCCTCGGGGTCCAGGGTGAAGGCGCCGTCGCGGGTATAGGCCTCGCCGGCACCGTCGTTGAGCTTGAAGAAAGCGCCTTCGCCTTCGATCGCGAAGTCCAGATTACGGCCTGTCTGTTCCAGCCCACCCTGGCCGTAATCGCGGCCGATGCCGTTATCCAGCACGAAGCTGACACCGGGCCTGATAAAGGCGTTGCGAGCCCGTTCTCCGATCTCTTCACCGAGCAGCAGTTGCTCGACCTTGAAACCGGTCGTGTCCGCATTGGCGATGTTGTTGGCCACGATATCGAGTTCGCGGCGCAGTGTCATCTGGCGTGACAGTCCGACGTAGGCGGCGTTTTCCACAAGGCGGCTCCTTTCGCACATCTCCACGCAATGGTCGTGCCAGGAGGGTTAATCCAGTGCGGGCGGGGCTTTGGCCGGGTTCACCACCCGTTGGACCCGGCAGGAATTGCCGGTTCTTAGCGGCTCGTTAACCAAAAAACGTTCGTATGGGTCGAGAGATTCTTGGGGCGTGGTCCATGTTTAAATTTGGCAAGAAGAAGGGCGCGAAAGAGGCCGCCGATCAGGCCGCCGATGTGCCTGCCGTTTCGGATGCATCGGCCGCCGAGGGCGAGGACGGTGCTGCGCCGAAGAAGAAGAAACTTCCTTTGTTGTTTATCGTCATTCCAGTCGCGTTGCTGGTTCTGGGCGGCGGTGGAGGTGCGGCCTTTTTCCTGATGCAGCCCAAGCCGGATGCAGAGGCCAAGGGCGATGATCATGGGGCCGAAAAGAAGGGCGGTCATGACAAGAAGGCCGACAAAAAAGGCGGTGACCATGGTGCCGCCGCCAACCCTGAGGATGGCTCAATGGGCGTAATCGCCGAGGGGCCGGACGGAGTCACCTTTCTCACCCTGCCCGACATAACGGTGAATATTCAGTCCGCTGACGGGCGCCCGACCTTCCTGAAGCTGAAACTGACGCTCGAGACCAAGGACGCCGCTGTCGCGGAGCACCTGCAGGCCGAGATGCCGCGGCTTCAGGATATGTTCCAGGGCTTCCTCCGCGAACTGCGTCCCGACGACCTCGCCGGCTCTGCCGGAAACTTCCAGCTGCGCGCCGAAATCCTGCGCCGTGTCAATCTGGTCGCTGCGCCGGGCAAGGTGGACGCTGTGCTGATCGAAGAAATGCTGGTGAAGTAGGGATGACCGACGCGGCCTTCGCTGAAAGCGCCGACCCCTTTGCGGAAGATGCCGAGGCAGAAGCCGCGCGCTCGTCTTCCCTGTCCGAACGGGTCCTGAATCAGGATGAGATCGACAGTCTCCTGGGGTTCGATCTCGGCGAGGGAGACGATGCCGAGCGCACCGGTATTCGCGCCATCATCAACTCGGCTCTCGTCAGCTACGAGCGGCTGCCAATGCTCGAGATCGTCTTTGACCGCCTCGTGCGGTTGATGACGACCTCGTTGCGTAATTTCACCTCGGACAACGTCGAGGTCAGTCTCGACAATATTTCCTCGATCCGTTTCGGCGACTATCTGAACTCTATCCCCCTGCCGGCCATTCTGGCGGTTTTCCGGGCCGAGGAACTGGACAACTACGGCCTGCTGACAGTTGATTCCAACCTGATCTATTCCATCGTGGACGTGCTGCTGGGCGGGCGCCGCGGCACGGCAGCACTGCGGATCGAGGGGCGGCCCTACACCACCATCGAACGGGTTCTGGTCGAGCGGATGGTCGAGGTCGTACTGGCCGACGCCCGGGCCGCATTCGAACCCCTGACGCCGGTCCATTTCAGTCTCGATCGGTTGGAGACCAATCCCCGCTTCGCCGCCATCGCCCGCCCGGCCAATGCTGCAATCCTGGTCAAATTGCGGATCGACATGGAGGACCGGGGTGGCCGCATCGAACTGCTGCTGCCCTACGCCACGCTCGAGCCGATCCGGAAGATGCTGTTGCAGCAGTTCATGGGTGAGAAATTCGGCCGCGACAACATCTGGGAAGGCCACCTCGCTACCGAGCTCTGGACCACCGAAACCGAGGTGCGCGCGATACTGGACGAGCAGCAGGTCCCGCTCTCGCGGGTACTGGATCTGAAGGTCGGCGACACCCTGATGCTGAATGCCACGCCGGACTCCGACATCTCTGTCCGTTGCGGCCAGATACCGGTCACGACCGGCAAGATGGGTCGCAGGGGCCAGCATATCGCCGTGCGCATCGAGGCGCCGATCAGTATCGAGGTCGCGACCAGCCTGACAAAGGGAAAACGCTGATGACCGGAATGATCCTCGACGGTGTCCTGATGCTGCTGCTGGTCGCGGCGCTTGGCTACGGTGTGCGCCTGGAGAAAAAACTGTCCGCCCTTCGTGCCGGCCAGCAGGCCTTCGCTTCCGCAGTCACCGAACTCAACGCAGCCGCAGGACGGGCCGAGGCGGCGCTCGCCAATCTGCGCGCTTCGGGCCAGGAAACAGATCTTCTGCACGATCGCATCGTCAAGGCGCGGGAGGTCAAGGCCCAGCTGGAAAGCCTGATCGCCCGGGCCCCGGTCACCCCGAAGGCCGCTGACCAGGAGGTTGCGAAGCCCGTGTTGATCGCCGCCGCTACGGCTGAAGACGAACGCGCCCTGCGGATGGCCGCTCTGGCGGAACGCATCCAGGGAATGGCCCCCTCCACCCGGGCTGCTCAGCCGGTCGCTGCCATTCTCGGTGCACTGAACGCCGGCCGGACCGCTAACCAGGCTGCGAAGCAAAGCCTAAACCAATCGCGCCGTAATCTGGACGAAGATCTCTTCGCCGCCTGAATCCATTGTCGTGCCCCGGGTCCGGTGCCTGGCACCCTGCGACCAGAGGGCCCTTTCGAGTAGCCGAACATGAGCAAGATCCCCCGCCTGCTTCCCCTGATCGCCGTTGCCATAGGCGGGGTGGTGCTGGTGCGCGCCGTCGGCGTTGCGCCCGGTGTATTCGAGGGAGCGCAGGCCTGGGCCCAGGAGGCTGTGCCCGCCGGTGCAGCGGCCGCCGCCCCGGCTGCCGCTGCGGCGATTTGTGCGCTGACGCCGGAGCAACTGGCCCAGCAGGCAGGAATCTCGCCGGCTGAGCTACGCATCATGCAGTCGTTGTCGGCACGTCGGACGGAGCTGGATGCACGCGACGCCGATCTCGCCTCGATGCTGCCCCTGCTGGCGACAGCCGAGCAGAAGCTGGACGCCAAGGTCGCCGCCCTCGAAGCTGTGAAGGCCGAGGTCCGTGTTCTTCTCGGGCAGGTCAGCGAGCAGGAAAAGGCCGAGAATGACCGGATGGTGGCGGTCTATTCCGCGATGCGTCCGCGTGAGGCCGCCCGTGTCCTCGCCACACTCGACGATGATGTTCGTTTGCCCGTTGCTGCGGCCATGCGCCCGCGGTCGCTGGCCGCGATCCTCGCCCAGATGGAGCCCGCCGAGGCTCGCAGCCTGACCGAAAAGCTGGCCCGACGGTTCGAGGTGCGTCAGCAACTGGCCGCGCGCGCGGCGGCGGCTTCTGCGGTGGCTGCTCCTGCAGCGACGGGGCCCGCAGCGGGGGCGGCTGCGCCGGCTGCTGCGCCTGCGGCAACGGCCCGGCCGGCCGGCGAAACACCGGCTCCCGCTCCGGCACCGGCAGCGGCCGCTCCGGCACCTGCCCCGGCCCGCGCTGCCCGTCCGGCTGCGCGGCGCCCGGCCGCCCGTCCTGCTGCCCGCACGCCAGCGCCCGCACCGGCTGAACCTGCGGGCGAAAGACCCTATGCGCCTGCGGGTCCTGCACCGGCGACGCCGGCTCCGCCGCGGCAGTCGGTGGAGTAGCGCGCTTCGCCCTTGCCGCTATCGGGCCGTGAGGCAAAGAAAGAGGCCGCGTCCCGGGGGGCGCGGCCTCTGGTCGTTCAGCGCGGCGTTGCGCCTATTCGATATCTTCGTTCAGCAGGCCGACCTTGAAGTAGCCGTTCTCCTGAAGGGTGTTCATGACTTCCATGAACTGATCGTAGGTCACGTCCGGCTGGGCGCGGACGAAGACACGCTCTTCGCGGCAGTCGGTGGCGACAGCCAGGGCCGTACAGACGTCGACGGCGAGGGTCTCGATCGTGGTCTGGCGATCAGCGAGGAAGATCGAGCCGGTCTCCTGGATGGTGATGTAGACCGGTTCCTTGACCTCCTCGGGGTTCGCAGGCGGGGTTGCCGGCGGCAGGTCGAGGCGGATCGAAACGGTGGCCATCGGCGCGGCGACCATGAAGATGATCAGCAGCACGAGCATGATGTCGACGAACGGCGTGACGTTGATGTCCGCGTTCTGCTCGATCGTCTTGCCGCCCTGGCCGGCGGGTCCGGAAAGCTTGGAGCCCATGTGTCACTCTCTCCATCGGGCCCGGCGCGATCGCGGCGAGCGCAAAATATGACGTTCGGTTCGTCTCTTGGCGTCCCGGAACCGGCTTGTAAAGCGGGTTCAGGCTGGTTGGGGTTCCATACGCCCGGGATTGTCCAAAATACCCCTTTCAGGCGAGCGGGTCAGCCCTTCGCCAGTGCCAGGAAGCGATCCTTCAGCGCCGCGTCCGTCTTGAAGTCACCGGTGAAGCGGGTGGTGATGGTGGAGACGTGGCGGTGATGCACGCCTCGGGTGGTCATGCACTGGTGTTCGGCGTCGATCATGATGGCCACGCCGGCCGGCTGCAGGTTCGATTCGATCGCCTCGGCGATCAACTGGGTCAGGGTCTCCTGCGTCTGCAGGCGGCGAGAGAAGATCTCGACCACCCGGGCCAGCTTTGAGATGCCCACGACCTTTTCGCGCGGAATATAGGCGACACAGGCCTTGCCGATGAACGGGGCCATGTGGTGTTCGCAATGGCTCTCGACCTCGATGTCGCGCAGCAGGACCATGTCGTCATAGCCCTGCACATCCTCGAAGGTCCGCGACAGTTCCTTGGCTGGATCAGCGTCATATCCTTCGAACCATTCGCCGTAGGCATCGACCACGCGCCGGGGCGTGTCGCGCAGGCCCTCGCGGTCCGGATTGTCGCCGGCCCAGGCCAGCAAGGTGCGGACGGCTTTCAGGGCCTCGTCACGACTGGGACGTTTGGACGGATCGTTGTCGCCAACCAGAACCGGCTTGACGGGGATAAGGCTCATTCTGGATCTCGACGCTGTTCGCTTGTGCTTGTGGACCGCTATATGGGACGGCAGGTCAATCCAGCAAGGATTCCGGGCCCGCAAGTAAACTGAAGGTCGCTGCTTCCCTATGCCGCTGGTTCTCCACGACACCCTGTATCGAGAAAAACGGGTTTTCACGCCCCGCGACCCGGACCGGGTGACCCTCTACGTCTGCGGCCCGACGGTCTATGACTTCGCCCATATCGGCAATGCACGGCCGCCGGTGGTGTTCGACGTTCTGATGCGCCTGCTGCGCCGGACCTATGGCGCGGACAAGGTCATCTACGCCCGCAACGTCACCGACGTGGACGACAAGATCAACCAGAAAGCCGCCCGCGAAGGCACACCGATCGGCGAGGTCACGGCGCGCTATGAGGCCGCCTATCTGGACGACATGAGCCGGCTGAACGTGTCGCCGCCGGATATCGCGCCGCACGTCACCGACCATATGGACGCCATCGTCAAACAGATCGGCGCCATCATGGATCAGGGCTGCGCCTATGCGGCCGAGGGCCATGTGCTGTTCGACGTCTCGTCCTACGAGACCTATGGCCGGCTGTCGGGGCGCAATCTCGACGACATGATCGCGGGGGCCCGGGTCGAGGTCGCGCCCTACAAGAAAAATCCGCACGACTTTGTCCTGTGGAAACCCTCCAAGGCGGATGAGCCGTCGTGGCCGTCGCCCTGGGGCGAGGGGCGTCCGGGCTGGCATATCGAATGCTCGGCCATGATCGAGGAGACGCTGGGCCTGCCGATCGACATCCACGGCGGGGGGATCGATCTGGTGTTTCCGCACCACGAGAACGAGATCGCCCAGGGCGTCTGCGCCCACGGCCATGCCCATTCCCCCGACGCCCATGCCGAATACAGCCGCTACTGGATGCACAACGGCTTCCTGACCGTTGACGCGGAGAAGATGTCCAAATCGATCGGCAACGTCCTGCTGCTGCACGATCTGGTGCAGACGATTCCGGGTGAGGTCGTCCGCTGGGCCCTGTTGAGTGCCCACTACCGCCAGCCGCTGGACTGGAACCAGGCGCTGCTCGACCAGAGCCGCAAGGCGCTGGATCGGCTGTACGGTGCGCTGCACCGCGCTGCGGCCGTCGAGGCCAATGGCGATGAGCCGTCCGTGGACTTCCTTGCGGCCATTGAGGACGACATCAACACGCCCGGTGCCATGGCGACCCTGTTCGCCCTGTCCAGCGAGATCGAACGCGCCATGACGGCGGGCGATACCGGCGTTGTTGGCCGGGCCAAGGGTGAACTGATCGCAGCGGGCGCGATCCTCGGCGTGCTCCAGGCGACGCCGGCGGACTGGCTGGAGGGCGAGGTCTCCGGTGATCTGCGGACCGAGGTCGAGGGCCTGCTGGAGCAACGCGCCGCCGCCCGTGCGGGCAAGGACTGGGCCGAGGCCGACCGTATCCGCGACCGGCTCAATGCCCTGAATGTGGTGGTCATGGACGGTCCGCAGGGGGCGACCTGGCGGGTCAGGGGGTAGGTCGCTTCGGGTAACAGGGTGCCTGTGGTGGGAGCGGGTGATTGGTGGTTGGTGATTGGTGATTGGTGGTTGGTGGTTGGCCGGGGTCTGTGCGGCGGAGCGGTCAGCGCCGCCCTTCCGCCGGCAGCGATGCGGCAATCACCAACCA
>CANMXH010000059.1 GCA_947501315.1 Caulobacteraceae bacterium
CCGCCGATGCACAGGCTGGCCACGCCCTTCTTGCCGCCCCGGGCCTGAAGGGCCGCCAGCAGGGTGGTCAGGACCCGCGCGCCGGACGCCCCGATGGGGTGGCCCAGGGCCGTGGCGCCACCGTTGACGTTCAGCTTCGCCCGGTCGATGCCGAGGTCGCGCATGGCGATCATGGCGACGACGGCGAAGGCCTCGTTGATTTCCCACAGGTCGACGTCATCGACCGTCCAGCCGGCCTTTTTCAGGGCCTTCTGCATCGCGGGTACGGGGGCGGTGGTGAACAGGCCCGGCTCATGGGCGTGGGCGGCGTGGCTGACGATGCGGGCGACGATCGGCAGGCCGAGGGCTTTCGCCACGCTCTCGCGGGTCATCACCAGGGCGGCGGCGCCGTCGGAGATCGAGCTGGCGTTGGCGGCGGTGATGGTGCCGTCCTTCGAGAAGGCAGGCTTCAGCGTCGGGATCTTCTCCGGCATGGCCTTGCCGGGCTGTTCGTCCTCGGTGATGGTCACGACGCCCTTGCGGCCCGTGACCTCGACCGGTGTGATCTCGGCCTTGAAAGCCCCCGAGGCGATGGCCTCCAGCGCCCGGCTCAGGCTCTCAAGCGCATATTCATCCTGGGCCTCGCGGGTGAACTGATAGGTGCGGGCCGAGTCCTCGGCGAAGGCTCCCATCAGCTTGCCGGGCGTATAGGCGTCCTCCAGCCCGTCCAGATACATGCTGTCGAGGATGGCATCGTGGCCGATGCGGGCCCCGCCGCGGTGTTTGGTCAGCAGATAGGGCGCGCCGGTCATCGACTCCATGCCGCCCGCCACAATGACATCGGCGCTGCCGGCCATGAGGCTGTCGGAGGCCATCATCACCGCCTGCAGGCCCGAGCCGCACATCTTGTTGACGGTGGTCGCCTCGACATGCTGGCCGAGACCCGCACCGATCGCGGCCTGACGGGCGGGGGCCTGGCCGAGACCTGCGGGCAGGACGCAGCCCATATAGATCTGCTCGACCTTCGCCGGATCAATGCCGGCCCGCTCGACCGCAGCCCGGACAGCGGTCGCGCCCAGTTCGGTCGCCTTGACGCCGGACAGGGCGCCCTGGAAGCCACCCATGGGCGTGCGGGCGAAGGAGACGATGACGACGGGATCGGACATGGAAAGGCTACCCTTGGCAGAAGGAATTGCGCGGCTGGATGGGCCGGGGCGTGCGGAAAGGCAAGAGGCTCAGGCGGCCTCTTCGCCGGTCCGTTCCCGGGGCATCATCTCGCCGACGGTCGGGCGGTTCTCGGCCATGGTCAGCAGGATGTCGCGCGGCTTGACGATCTCGTTGCAGTGGCCGCAGGCGATGCGCGGTGCCAGATCGTGGCCGCAGGCCTTGTGGATCATGGAGACGCCGGAATCCGCGTCGCCATAGACGTGTTTGGCACCCCAGCCGTGCAGGGTGACCAGGACGCCGTACAGGTCCTTGCCCTTGGCGGTCAGGACATATTCGTTGCGGGGCGGGCGTTCGGAATAGAGCCGGGGCTCCAGCACACCATGCTGAACCAGGCTCTTCAGCCGGGCCGCCAGCACATTGCGGGCGACGCCCAGTCGTTCCTGCCACTGTTCGAAGCGGCTTACGCCATTGAAGGCGTCGCGAATGACCAGAAGAGTCCAGGGATCGCCGATCACCTCGAGCGTACCGGCGATCGAACAGCTCTGTCGTGAGTAATCTGCGGTGCGTCCCATGGTGCGAAAGTGACCTTGCGTCAGCCGTTTGGCAAGAGGGTTGCCAATCCGAACGGACTAGGTCAGTCTTGTTTGACTACGGACACGTGGCGGCGTTTCCGGATCCCTCGACCCGCGACCCTCGACTCGGGGCGGGGTTTCCCCGCTTCCGCCCGCCTTTCCCGCACGCTAGCAAGACCGCATGACCGAGCAGACACTCGCCGAAGCCCTGACCCTGACCGACGACGGCGAAGGCGGCCTGACCGCCCGACTGACGAGCGGCTTTTCGAACGCCCCGCAATCTGCCCCGCAGGAGCGCGGAGCGCCGTTCGGCGGCCTTATGGCGGCACTCGCAGCCGGCGCCATGCGGCAGGGGCTGGGCATCGAGACACCCCTGCAGTCCCTGACCGTCCAGTATCTGGCCGCCGCCCGGTTTGAAGACGCGGTCTTCACCCCCACCATGGACCGGGGAGGGCGCAACGTCGCCTATGCCTCGGTCACCGGCGGCCAGGCCGGCCGACCCGCCATCCAGGCGCTCGGAACCTGGGGGCGGGACGTGCCGGGACCGGTGCTGACACCGCTGACGGCTTCGCCGATACCGGTCGGGGACCTCGACCCGACCCCGCTGGATCCGCTGTTCGGCCCCTGGTTCACCCGGCATATCGACCACCGCTTCGTCGACGGTCCAAGGCTGTTCGGCGAGAACGCCGGCCGGTCGCCCGAACTCGGCTGCTGGATGCGGACCATCGACGCCGCCCCGCTTGACGAGGCCCGTCTGCTGTTCCTGCTGGACGGCCTGTATCCGACCTATTTCACGGCCTTTCCGGCCCCGCCGAATGTCGCGGCCAGCGTCGACCTGCGGGCCGATCTGCTCACCGCAATGACACCGGAGACCTCGCCGGAAGGGTGGGCCTATTTCCACTTCACCAGCCGCGATGTCGGCGGCGGCTGGGCTGTGGAGGATGGCGTCGCTCATGCACCCGACGGTCGTCCCCTGGCCCTGGTGCGCCAGCGCCGGAAGCTGATGCCGACCCGCGGCTGACCTTGCAGACCACAGCGCGGTCAGGCGACGGCGGTGGTTGTCCTGATGAAGCCGCCGCCCAGCAGCCGGTCCGGATCGGCCGGGTCGTAGAGGGCGCAGGCCTGGCCGGGGGCTACGCCTTCCTCGCCGGTGGCGAAGGTCACGCCGACGGTGCCGTCGACCCATGACAGCCGGGCCGGGGAGGGCGGACGGGTCGAGCGGACGCGGGCCAGCACCGGCGCGCAGGCCTCCGCCGCCACTTCAATAGAGCTTTCGTCTCCCAGCCAGTTGGTCTCGTCCAGCGTCAGGGCGGCGGTCCGCAGGGCCTCGCGCGGGCCTACGATGACATGGCGCTTCACCGGATCCAGCCGGGTCACGAACAGGGGTTCGCCGACGGCGACATTCAGCCCCCGGCGTTGGCCGATGGTGTAGTCGGTGATACCGGAATGGCCGCCCAGCACCCGACCGTCCATGTGCACGATCTCGCCGGCCTCGCGTCCCTGCGGACGCAGCTTGTCGATCAGGGTGCGATAATCCCCGTTGGGCACGAAACAGATGTCCTGGCTGTCCGGCTTGGCGGCGATGCGCAGCCCCAGTTCGGCGGCCACGCCGCGCACCTGCGGCTTCTCCAGATCGGCCAGCGGGAAGCGCAGATAGTCGAGTTGCTGCGGCGTGGTGGCGAACAGGAAATAGGACTGGTCCCGCGAATGATCGACTGCCTTGCGCATCTGGGCGCGGCCGTCGACGACCGAGCGACGCACATAGTGGCCCGTTGCCATGGCCTCGGCCCCCAGATCACGGGCGACGTCCAGCAGATCGCGAAACTTGACCGTCTGGTTGCAGCGGATGCAGGGCACCGGCGTCTGGCCAGCCAGATAGGAGTCGGCGAACTGGTCGATGACGGCGTCCCGGAACCGGCTCTCGTAGTCGAGGACGTAATGGGGGATGCCCAGCATCTCGGCCGCCAGCCTTGCGTCATGGATGTCCTGACCGGCGCAGCAGGCACCCTTCTTCTTCAGCGCCGCGCCGTGGTCGTAAAGCTGAAGGGTCACACCGACCACCTCATAGCCCGCCTTGTGCAGCAGGGCGGCGACCACGGTGGAATCCACCCCGCCCGACATGGCCGCGACCACGCGCGACCCGACCGGCAGGCCGACCGCCGCGCGCGCGGACGCGATCGCCGCATCCATGTCGGCCAGAGACGACATGGGAGCGATGGTCGGAACCGGGCAGATGTCCTCAGCGAGGGTCATGTCGCGCCATGTAGTGCGAAAGCGGCGCGAATTCGAGGCCGGTCCGCAAACGAAAACGGCCGCCCCCGTCGCCGGGAGCGGCCGTGATCTCGTCGAAGCGGTCGCCTTAAGGGCGGCCGTAGTGCTGGATCCGCGTCGTGCGCAGGCCCTGCATGCCCCATTTGTCGATCGCCTTCTGCCAGGCCAGGAACTCTTCTGCGGTCAGACGGTAGCGCGCGAGCGCATCTTCCAGACTGATCAGCCCGCCACGCACGGCGGCCACGACTTCCGCCTTGCGGCGGATAACCCAACGGTCTGTATTGGCCGGAGGCAGGTCGTGAAGCGTCAAGGGAGTCCCTGTCGGCCCGACCACGTATTGTTCGCCTTGATTATTCAGGCGTCGCTCTTGCAACATGGGCTTATGCCTCATTGACCACCACCACTATGCTCGAACCATAGGGGTCGGCGGCTAAGGGCCGTTTAAGCGTCGTGGTGAAGGAAAGGCTAAAATGCCGTCCGTCCACCCGCTCAATATTCAACGAAATATTCATTGAGGTTTACGCCCTGCTACTTGGATATCAACGTTTGATGTTGATAAGTTCAGCCAGCATTTCGTCCGCGGTGGTGATGATCTTGGACGAAGCTGAATAGGCGCGCTGGGTGGTAATCAGTCCGGTGAACTCTGCGGACAGGTCGACCGTGGAAGACTCAAGTTGCGAAGCGCCGATCTTGCCGGCCCCGCCGGTCCCCGCCACCTTCAGGTTGAAGGTGCCGGAACCCTGGCTGACATTGTAGGCGTTACCCGAGGTCTGGCTCAGGTTGTCAGGGCTGGGGAAGGTGGCCAGGGCGATCTGGGCAAGCTTTCTGGTGACGCCGTTATCGAAGACGGCGGTGACAAAGCCGGTCTCGTCGATCGCGATCTCGGACAGGTTACCGAAGGCGGTGCCGTTGGTCAGGACGGCCTGCACCACAGAGCCGCTGTCGTACTGCGTCAGGCCACCCGTTGCGGCGGTCAGATCGAAGGTCACGTCCTGGGCGTCGATACCGAGGCCGGGAGCCCAGGCCACGGTGCCAGCGGCCGGTGCGCCCGAGTTCGACGCCGCGAAGCTCAGCGTCGCAGCAGCCACGTCCGGGAACAGGGCGCTGGCTCCGAGACCGGCCATGGCGGCCACGTCAAGGCGGCCGTCCTGGGTGAAGGCGACCAGGCCGCTCCTGAGCTGGCCATTGGTAAGCCCGGCTCCGGTGACGACATCCGAAGCGGGGATGGCCCGGACCTCTGCGTACCACTGGTTGGGAACGGTGCTCTTCAGGAAGGAAAGCGCCACGGTCCGCTGCCCGCCCTTGGAATCCGACAAGGGGATCGTCAGCTCGAAGTCAGGTCTGACGCCCGCGTTGGTTTGGGGGTCCCACATGGCCATGGAGTTGGTCGTGGGGTTGTAGGCATTGGGACCGGGGGGGGCCAGGGCCGAGTCGATGGCCTCGGCAGAGAGCGGCTGGCTGGACCGGAGGTTGGCGTTCAGCTGAATGCGGGTCGTCGCTTCCGCCGTGCCGCCGACCGTCCCGACGTTGACGGTGCGCAGGCGGTTCAGGTCGGACGGGTCCGGGGCGGTGTTACCGTCCGAGTCGACGGGCCAGCCCTGGAGGTAAAGCCCGGCTGTGTTCCTGAGGTAGCCCAGGTTATCGAGGCTGAAGGCACCGGCGCGGGTGAACATGCGGGTGTCGGTGACCTGCAGGTTCTCGGCCCGCTCTGTGACCACAAAAAAGCCCTGGCCGGCGATGCCGAGGTCAGTGTTTGAGGTCGTGCGCTGCAGCCGGCCGTCCTGGCTGGTGAAGTGTCGCGCTGTGGCCATCACGCCGCCGGCGGAATAGCCCGAGCCTTGCGTCCGGGAGTTCATCACCGTCGAAAACTCACCCGTCGTGCGCTTGTAGCCGACGGTGTTCACGTTGGCGATGTTCTGCGAGATCGCCGCGAGGGCGGCGGAGTTGGCGGTCAGGCCGGATACGCCGGCCAGAAGGGCGCTGTTGATGCTCATGGCGTGGAACTCCTTACGAGAACAGTTTCATGGGATTGAGTGCGGATGCGATGGCGGCCATGGCGTTTTCCGCATCGTCATTGGCGGCCGGCGGGCCTGCCGGGGTCCGGGGCTCCTGGAGGGCGATCACGGCGGAGAGCGGCAGGATGGAGTTGCCCACCGTCAGATAGGGCACGCCGTCGTACATCTCGACGCCGGTAATCCGGCCGCGGGTCAGAACCTGACTGTCGATGGCCTTGCCGGCGGCGTCCTTGGCCACGACCCGCAGCGAATAGACCTGGCCGGCCTGGCCGTCGTTTCCGGTGGTGGCCTTGCCGTCCCAGGTAAAGTCGTGAACGCCCGTGGTGCTTTCGGGGGCAGCGCCAGACCAGACGACCTTGCCCGCGCCGTCCAGCACCTGCAGCGTCGCCGAGGCGGCATTGGAGGCGAGTTCATAGCTCCAGGTCGCCTCTCCGTCGGTGAATTTGGTGGCCGACCAGGCAGCGGTGGCGTCCTTGCCGATGTTTGTGGCAGCGCTGGCGAGGCTGCCGCCGCCCTGGGCCTCGAGCATCCCCTTCAGCAGATCGTTGGTCAGCAACTGCTGCTCCACGCCGGCCATCTGGGTCAGCTGGGCGGTGAACTGGTTGGAATCGACCGGCGACAGCGGGTCCTGGTTTTTCAGCTGCGATGTCAGCAGGGTCAGGAAGGTCTCGAAATTCGAGGCGAGCATGGTCGAGCCCGCGCCGATCCTGCTGGCTGCATTGGTGGGCGTTGTGTTGACGGCGTCGACCATCAGATCAGACCTTCATGTCCACGCCCGAGGGCGAGAGGGAGACCGCCAGCCAGCGCGGCGGCTGGGCGACATCGATTTCATTGTTGAGGCGCGAGGCGGCGGCGAAGGCGCGCGTCGAGCCGTTCCGTCTGTCCTGACCGCGGTCAAAGGCGCTGGAGCCGCTGTCCCGGCCGGTAAACTCGAAGGCGTCGTCGGCCAGCTGGAAACCGGCGTCTTCAAGCTCACGCCGCAGTTCGTCGGCCCGGCCCTTCAGATCGGTCGCGGCGGCCGGGTTGTCGAACGCCAGGCGAGCATTCAGGCGGCCCTCGGAATCGATGTCGAGCTTGACGTCGACGCGGCCGAGTTCGTCAGGCGTCAGGGCCATTTCGAACCGGGTGGACCGGCCTTCAAGCCGGCGCAGGATCTGGGCGGCGATCTGGGCCGTCGCCTCGACCGTGGCGCGCGACAGCTGGGACAGGCCGGTTTCGCGCATGCCGGGGGTGTTATGGGCGGAGGCCGCCGTGCTTTCGAGCGGAGGCAAGGGCTCCGACCCGGGGCCGTCGGCCTCGCCGCCGGCGGCGATGTCGCCGGGAACCGCCGCAACGGTGAACTCTGCCGGGCCTGTCGCCGGTCCGGGGTTCGCGGTCGGGGCGGGGGGCAGGGTCGTGGGCACCGGTCGGGCCGGATCCTTTTGCCCGTATCCGTCCCCGGCTACCGCGACGGTTTCGACGGGTCCAAGCAGCCGTGGGTTCCGTTCCGCCGAGGGCCGAAGCGGCGGGGGCGGTGCCGTCGGAGGCAGTGTCAGGGGCGCAGGCGTACTGCCGGTGCGGGCCCTGGCCTCAACGGTCGCGGTCGCGGGCGGGGCTTCGGCCACGGTCAGCCCGGTGTCGGACGTCTCCACCGTCAGGACGGGTGCCTCGCGCAGGGGGGGCTGAACTTCAGGCCGGGGGGGTTTGGTGGCGGCCGGCTTGTCGGAGGGCAGGGGCGTCGTGGTTTGCTCGCGGGGCTGAACCTCGGGGCCGGCTGTCTTTCCGGTCAGCGCCTTTTCGACCGGAAGCGGCGTTGTGGCTTGCGTGCCCGGCGGATCGCCGGCCGCCACGTCGCCGGACCCTTGCCCCAATCCGTCAGGCATGACCTGAACCTTGGACGACCCGTCCGCCGCGGTTTTGGACGATCCGTCCTCTGCGGCTGGAAGAACCAGGGGCACCGGCGGTGCCATGGGTGCTTGAAGGAAGCCTGCCACAACGGCTCCATCGAGCCCGGCATCGACCTGCACGTCGGTCGACTTCCCCGCTTCGGTTGACGTCCCCGCTTCAGTCGACGTCCCCGGCTGGCCCGGGCTCTTCGTCGCAGGCGCCGACTCCGGCTCACCGGAATAGGCCGCCAGCAGCGCCCCGAAGCCGGACGTGACCTCGCCCGAGCCTGACGCCCCCTGCGGGGCGGCCGGGACGGCGGGTGCGATGACGGACAGCAGGCTGAGTTCGGACATGGTTGCCGGGAAAGCCGTTCATGGAGGGGAGGGGGGACGAGGGCGCCTGCTGCGCCGGACATTCGAGACCCCCTGCGCAAGTCGCGGGCCAAACGAACCGCGTCTCGTAATGGTCAGAAAACAAACAGAAAAGAGTCCAGGCCCGGCTTTCGCCCCCCCTTGTGGCTCAGTCGAAACTTGCCGCGTGGAGACGATTATTGCCCGGCGCCTGCCGTCGGCCGTGACGGCCCCCCAAGTCCAGCTTTCGTCTGGCCCGGTCCTTGCGCGCCTTGCCACACATGACCCAGGCGAGAAACGCAAGAACGCGTAAATTCAATAGCTTGTACGGTCCGCCCCTGCGGGGTGCCGGGCAAAAAACGCGCGTCGTGTGGCAGGGCTTGCCGGGTATCGCGACTTTGGAGGTCTTCGGATGTCCCTGAACGCAATCATGAACACCGCGAACTCTGGCCTGCAGGCAGCCCAGACCCAGCTTCGCGTCATTTCCGACAACGTCTCCAACGTGAATACGCCCGGCTATGTGCGCAAGGTCGGCGAGCAGCGGACCCTGACCAGCCAGGGCATGGGCGCAGGCGTTGAGGTGGGGCGTATCCGCCTGGCCACCGACCGGTTTCTGCAGGCGGCCAGTCTGAACGCGGGTGCCGAGTCCGCGCGTATGGGCGTGCGGCACGAGCTCTATGACCGTATCCAGTCGCTGTTCGGTGACCCCGGCGGCGACAGCGGCTTTTTCGCGAAGGTCGACTCTGTCTTCTCCGCCTTTGCAGCCACTGCCGAGGACCCGACGTCGTCGCCCCGGCGACAGGACGCCCTGTTTCGTTCCCAGGCGCTCTTCGATGAGGCCAACCGGATCGCCGGCCAGATCCAGGCGGTACGTCAGGACGCGGACGGCCGGATCCAGAGCGCGGTTGGACGAGCCAACAGCCTGATTGAGCAGATTGAGGGCCTCAACCAGGAGATCTCGCGCGCCAAGGCCGTCGACGGCGATCCTTCAGGGGCGGAAACGGCCCAGCTGAACCTGATCAGCCAACTGGCCGAGTCCATGGATATTCGGGTTGCCGCGCGATCCATGGGCGGGGTGTCGATCAGGACAGGCGTGGGGGCGCTTCTGGTCGGCGATGGTGCGGCGACCCTCGAGTACAACCGCTCCGGAACGGTCACCGGGGAAACCGCCTTCGGAGAAGTCTATATCACCGAGCCGGGTGGGCAGAAGCGGCCCCTGCTCGACAGCCTTGTTTCAGGCGAGATCAAGGGCTTGATCGAGCTCAGGGATGTCGAGGCTCCCGCAGCGGCCGAACGGCTGGCCGAGCTGGTGTCTCATGCGGCTGATGAGCTGAACCGTGCTCACAACGCCCACTCCGCAGTGCCGGCACCGACCCGTCTCACAGGCCGCAATGTCGGTCAGTCGTTCGAGAGCGCGATTGCCGGGTTTTCGGGGCGGGCGACGGTCGCCGTGACAAACGCTGCCGGCGTGATCCAGACCCGGGCCGATATTGTCTTCTCCGGTGCGACCATGACGGTCAACGGTG
This sequence comes from Caulobacteraceae bacterium, assembly GCA_947501315.1. GTDB lineage: Bacteria > Pseudomonadota > Alphaproteobacteria > Caulobacterales > Caulobacteraceae > Brevundimonas. Next base: position 9,747 of record CANMXH010000059.1, read on the forward strand.
TCGCCGCGACGCCGGCGACCTTTCTCGGGGTTCTCAATACCCAGTTGGGCGGCGCGGCAACGGCCAGTTTCAGCAACGGCAAGCTGACCCTTGCAGCGACCGGAACCAACGGTGTCGCCATCGCCGATGACGCCGCCGCCCCGTCGGCCAAGGCCGGCCGGAGCTTTTCCCACTATTTCGGTCTCAACGACCTGGTGTCCTCCGACCGGCCGGCATTCTACGACAACGGCCTGACCGCGGCCTCGCCGCACGGCTTCACTGCCGGAGAGACGATCACCCTCCGCTTCACCGGCGAAACCGGCTCGCGCCTGCGGGAGCTGGAGATCGCTGTCCCCGCCGGCGGCACGGTCGGAGACCTGGTCACTGCGCTGAATGATCCGGCGACCGGGGTTGGCCGCTTCGGTGCCTTCTCCCTGGCGGCTGACGGGTCACTGTCCTTTGTCGGCAACGCCAACCCGGCGCCGACGATGACGGTGGTGCAGGACCGGACGACACAGGTTCCGTCAGGCGTGTCGGTGACCGAGCTATTCGGTATCGGCGGCGGCGTGCGCGCCTCGCGGGCCGACGGCTTCGCCGTTCGGGCGGATATTCGACAAACCCCTGCCAGGCTGGCGCTGGCGCGGCTGAACCTTGCGGCGGCGACGGGAACGGCGGCTCTCAGCAGCGGTGACGGTCGCGGCGCTCTGGCCCTCGCCGATGCGGGCCAGCGGGCGGCGAATTTCCAGGCCGCCGGCGGATCTTCGGGGGGATCGATCTCGGTCTCCCGCTATGCCGCTGAGCTGTCGGGCGAGATCGGCGGCAATGCGGCTTCGGCCAGAAGTCGCATGGAGACGGCAAGCGCCCTCTCTGCCGAGGCAACCGCCCGGCAGAGAGCCGAGGAAGGTGTCAATCTGGACGAGGAACTGGTGCTGATGACGACCTATCAGCAGGCCTTCAACGCCTCCGCCCGACTGATACAGGCGGCCAAGGACATGTACGATACGTTGATGGGGATAGTCTGATGACCCGCGTCGCCACTTTCGGAAACTATCAATCGGCCCTGCTGGAGCTGATGAGCGCCCAGACCCGGGCGGCGGAAGCCCAGCAAAGGGTCTCGACGCAGAAGAACGCCACTGATCTGACCGGTTTCGGCCGGCAGTCGGAAACCCTGACGGCCCTCAAGGGTGCGCAAAGCCGGATCCAGGGCTTTCTCGATACCGGCGAGGCCGTGAGCGCGCGACTCACGACCCAGGACCTGGCCTTGGGCCAGATCAATGACGCGATCTCCGGTGCCCGCGAGGCGCTGGGCGGTGCTCTCGCCACTGACTCCGGTGCCGCATTGATGCTGGACCTGGAAGGTCAGTTCCAGGCCATGCGAGGTGGCCTGAACATGCGGCACCTCGGAAGCTACCTGTTCGCCGGTGCCTCGACCTTCACCCAGCCCGTCGCGGCCGACAGTATGGCTGCCCTGGCCGCTGCGCCGGACGTGCCTTCGCTGTTCAGCAACGATACACTGAAGAGCGCCAGCCGGGTTGCCGAGGGAACGACGCTGGAGACAGGCTTCCTCGCCAATGAAGTCGGCTCGGATGTGCTGAGTATCCTGCGGGACATCCAGACCTTTCATGCCACGCCGGGGTCCGGCCCCCTCACCGGTCGGCTCACTGCACCGCAGAAGGCCTTCCTGACGACCCAGCTTGGCCGGCTCGCGGCGGCCGGGACGGAGGTGGTCACCAAGATGGCAGGGACAGGCACCTTCGCAAACCAGGTCGAGAGCCTGACCCGGGACCATGAGGCGCAAAAGACCGCCCTCGACAAGCTGGTGGCAGGCCGGACAGACGCCGATATGGCGAAAGCCATTACGGATCTGCAGCTGTCCCAGGTCGCCATCCAGGCCTCGGCCCAGGTGATCAGCCAGCTGCGGCAGGTTTCCCTTCTCAACTATCTGAGCTGAAGCAGTATTTTGTTGAAAAGCCAGGCCGGTTGCCCGGGGGCCTTGCCGTAAATGTCCCGGCCTGTGTCGGCCGGCCCGTCATGGCGGGACCGGGTCGGGTCAGGGGCAGCGGTGCCCGGGACCAGGCGCATTCTTGAAGAAATTAAGACGACGCAGGTCTTTCCGGGACCCGCAATCGACCAAAACCGTGGCTGAACGACTACGGCCCGTCTGTATTTTGACGTCTGGCCGGGCTTTGCCGTGCCGTCGGCGTAGTCAAAGCCGACCCGGCAATCTACGGTCGTGGCATGGCCGCAGCGGATTTCCAGATCGAGGACGGTTGGCCGGGACCGACGCTTCGGCTGTCCGGCGACTGGACTGCGACCGAGCTGGGCCGGATTTCGCGCCGTCTTGACGAAGCGCTCCGGGATCGTGCCGTTCACGCGGTGGATCTGACGGATCTCGGCCGGTTTGACACAGCCGGTGCCCTGGCGATCGTCCAGGCCGGCAACTGCGTCCTGCCGGCTTCGGCCTGGGCCCAGCGGCCCGGGGCCGGGCGCACCTATGCCATGGTCGAGAAGCTGGAGCGCGAAAGCGCCGGACCGCCCCGACGGTCA
>CANMXH010000060.1 GCA_947501315.1 Caulobacteraceae bacterium
GGCCACACGCGCCTTGCGGCGGGTTTCGTGGCGGTCGAGGATTTCCTTGAGGTATTTGCCGGTCCAGCTGCGTGGATTGGCGGCGACCTGTTCGGGGGTGCCGACCGCGACGATCTCGCCGCCGCCGTCACCGCCCTCGGGGCCGAAGTCGAGCAGCCAGTCGGCGACCTTGATGACGTCGAGATTGTGCTCGATCACCACAATGGTGTTGCCGTTGTCGACCAGTTCCTGAAGCACCTCGAGCAGCTTGCGCGTGTCCTCGAAATGCAGGCCGGTCGTGGGCTCGTCGAGGATGTAGAGGGTCTTGCCGGTCGCCCGCTTCGACAGCTCCTTGGACAGTTTGACCCGCTGCGCCTCGCCTCCCGAGAGGGTGGTCGCGGACTGGCCGACCTGGACATAGCCGAGGCCGACGCGGTTCAGGGTCAGCATCTTGTCGCGGATCGAGGGCACCGCCTTGAAGAAGGCGGCGGCCTCCTCGACCGTCATGTCGAGGACGTCGCTGATCGACTTGCCCTTGAAGACGATCTCCAGCGTTTCGCGGTTGTAGCGTTTGCCCTTGCAGACGTCGCAGGTGACATAGACGTCGGGCAGGAAATGCATCTCGATCTTGATGAGGCCGTCGCCCTGACAGGCCTCGCAGCGGCCGCCTTTCACATTGAACGAGAAGCGGCCGGGACCGTAGCCGCGGGCCTTTGACTCCGGCAGGCCGGCGTACCAGTCGCGGATCGGGCCAAAGGCCCCGGTGTAGGTGGCCGGGTTGGAGCGCGGGGTGCGGCCGATGGGCGACTGGTCGATGTCGATGACCTTGTCGAACATCTCCAGCCCCTCGATCCGGTCGAAGGGGGCCGGGGCGTCCGAGGCGTTGTGCAGCCGGCGGGCCGCGGCCTTGTAGAGGGTCTCGATGGTGAAGGTCGACTTGCCGCCACCGGACACGCCGGTGATGCAGGTGAAGACACCGCCGGGAATTTCGCCGGTGACGTTCTTCAGATTGTTCCCGGTGGCCCCGCTGATGCGCAGCATTTTCTTGCGGTCGATGGGGCGGCGGCCGTCGGCGGGCAGCTCGATCTCGCGCTCGCCGGTCAGGTATTTGGCGGTCAGGGAGTTGGCGTTGGCCATGACCTCTGCCGGCGTGCCCTGGGCGCAGACCTCGCCACCGTGGATGCCGGCGGCGGGGCCCATGTCGATCACATAGTCAGCGGTCAGGATCGCTTCCTCGTCGTGCTCGACGACGAGGACGGAATTGCCGAGGTCGCGCAGGCCGCGGAGGCTTTCCAGCAGGCGGGAGTTGTCGCGCTGGTGCAGGCCGATGGAGGGCTCGTCGAGGACATAGAGGACGCCGGTCAGGCCCGAGCCGATCTGGGAGGCCAGGCGGATGCGCTGGCTTTCGCCGCCGGACAGGGTGGCCGAGGCGCGCGACAGGCTGAGATAGTCAAGGCCGACATTGTTGAGGAAGCGCAGGCGGTCTGTGATTTCCTTCAGGATGCGGCGGCCGATCTCCATCTGTTTGTCGGTCAGTTTGCCGTCGAGGGCGGTGAACCATTCGTGGGCGTGTTTGATGGACAGCCTTGAGACGTCGGCGATGTCCGTGGCCGCAACCTTGACCGCGAGGGCCTCGGGCTTGAGGCGTTTGCCGTGGCAGACCTCGCAGGGGGTCTCGGACTGGAAGCGGCCCAGTTCCTCGCGGACCCAGGCGGAATCGGTCTCGCGCCAGCGGCGCTCGAGATTCGGCAGGACGCCCTCGAAGGCCTTGGAGACCTCATATTTGCGGGCGTTGTCGTCATAGGTGAATTTGATCTTCTCGGCCCCGGTGCCGCGCAGGATGACGGTCCGGGCCTGTTCCGGGAGGTCGCGCCAGGCCAGGTCCATCGAGAAGCCGTAGTGGCGGCTGAGCGACTGCAGGGTCTGGGTGTAGAGCGGGGACGGACCGCGCGACCAGGGGGCGACGGCGCCCTTGTGCAGGGTCTTGTCGCGGTCGGGGATGACCAGGTCGGCGTCGAAGGCCAGTTTGACGCCGAGGCCGTCGCAGGCCGGGCAGGCGCCGAAAGGGTTGTTGAACGAGAACAGCCGCGGCTCGATCTCGCTGATCGTAAAGCCGGACACCGGGCAGGCGAATTTCTCGGAGAAGGTCAGGCGGCGCGGCTCCTTTTCGCCGTCCGCGACACTGGCCCATTCGGCCACAGCGATACCGTCGGCCAGACCGAGGGCGGTCTGCAGGCTGTCGGCATAGCGGCTTTCCAGCCCGGCCTTGGTGACGATCCGGTCCACGACGATGTCGATGTCGTGCTTGAGCTTCTTGTCGAGGGCCGGAGCGTCCTCGATGGCGTAGAATTCGCCGTCGATCTTGACGCGCTGGAAGCCAAGGCGCTGCCACTCGGCCATCTCCTTGCGATATTCGCCCTTGCGGCCGCGCACGACGGGGGCGAGCAACAGCAGGCGCTCTCCCTCGGGCAGTGCGCCCAGCTTGTCGACCATCATGGAGATGGTCTGGCTTTCGATGGGCAGGCCCGTGACGGGGGAGTAAGGGACGCCGACGCGCGCCCAAAGCAGGCGCATATAGTCGTGGATTTCGGTCACCGTGCCGACGGTCGAGCGCGGGTTCTTCGAGGTCGTTTTCTGCTCGATGGAGATGGCGGGCGACAGGCCCTCGATCAGGTCGACGTCAGGTTTGCCCATCAGTTCGAGGAACTGGCGGGCGTAGGCGCTCAGGCTCTCGACGTAACGCCGCTGGCCCTCGGCATAGATGGTATCGAACGCGAGCGAGCTTTTTCCGGAGCCAGACAGGCCGGTCATGACCACCAGCTTCTCGCGCGGGATGTCGAGGTCGACGCCCTTGAGATTGTGCTCCCGGGCTCCGCGCACGCGGATGAAATTGTGCTTTTCGGTCATGGGGCCTGAAGTATGGGAGTCAGGGAAGGCGACGGTGCCGGGCAGGGCCCTGCGCGAGCCCGCTATATGGGCACAAATCCGCGCTTTTCAGCAAGAACATTGTGAGAACAGAGCTATCAAAGGGGGCGGATGAGACAGCCTGGAGCGAACCGTTGTTCCCGACGGAGAACGGCTGAATCCGGGGCTGTCATCCTTGTCCGGACGATCCTTCCGGGCAAAGGGCAACAGCTGCCGTATCTTGCCACACGAGAATTACGCCTGCCCGGATTCATTGACGCGGCGAGTCGCGATGATATGATTAACAACTCGTAACGATGCCTCGCGGCGCGGCTCGAAACGTCAATCTCTACGCGCCGGGGGGCTCGCGACCATGAAGACGATAGCGGTGATGTCTTTGAAGGGTGGGGCAGGAAAATCGACCCTGTCTGTCCATCTGGCTGCGGCGGCGACGGCAGCCCGGCGGCGTACCCTCCTGGTCGATATGGACCCGCAGAGATCTTCGATAGACTGGGCCAGCGAGCGGGGTGCGCAATGGCCTGTCGTGGTCGAAGGCCGCAGCGGGGCCCTGTTCACAACCCAGTGCGCGGCGCAGCGTCAGGCTCTGGATCTCATGGTGATCGACACCCGCCCGTCGCTGGTGATGGAGGCCGCGGAGGCCGCACGCATGGCGGACCTTTGCCTGATCGTGGTCCGTCCCTGCTATTTCGACCTCAAGGCAGTGGGCCGCACCGTTGAAATGATTTCGAACCTTCGCCGCGAGGGGATGTTCGTGTTGAACCAGGCACCGGTGCGCCGGAACGGGACCGAACCGCGGCTGATCCGCGATACCGTCGCCGCCCTGTCGGCCTATCGGTTCCCGATCGCGGAGGTCGGCCTGCGCCACCGCGCCGCCTATCAGAGCGCGATGTGGCGGGGCCTGGGCGCGCAGGAAGCGCAACCTGACAGCCAGGCCGCCTTTGAGATCAACAGCCTCTGGGCCTGCCTGTCGGATCGGCTCTGGCCGGTCCCCGACGTGCGTCCGTATCGCGGCATGGCCCAGGCGGTCGAGGCGGATGCCCCGCTGGAGCTGGCGCTCGCCGGCTGAGGTCACGGTCCCGCGCGCGCGACCATCGAGACCGAACTGAAAACGGGTGAAATCCTGGCTGACGACCTTGTCACAGGGGACTTTGCGCTGTCTGACCCTCAAGCAAGGGGCCGTGTTGATCGTCTGATGGGGGTAATCGCTTGCCATCGCCCCGGGCAGACGCCATCCTCATTCATCGATGGACTTGAGTGGAGGCCGGACGATCATGATCAGCGCCCTGGAAATCGGTTTCGCCCTTTTCGCGCCGCTGCTCGTGCTTGCCTGTGTGATGTCCCGGCCTCGCCCGGTGCCCGTGCGTATCCGCGCCGGAACGCGTCGTCGCCCGCGCGCCTGACGGGTCAATGCGGTAGCCTGATCTGACGTTTGCTGCCGGATTTGATTGCCGGTTTGACAGGGGACTGACCTGTCCGGGCCAGGGGTCCGCCGATGGGTGGGCATGCGAGGGTTGGTCGAGACCGGAAATGGAGGGCCGCGGGTCCCTGGTCAGCTCCAGCCTTCGACGGCACCGACTCGACGCGCCGTGACCGACTTCGGGCCAGCGATGACAGGTTGGGCAGCCGGATGGCCGAAGAGCCAGCCCTGGCCGTAGCCAACGCCCAGGGCCCGGACCGCCGCCGCCTGATCCTCTGTCTCTATCATCTCCGCGATCGTCGACATTTTCAGGTCCGCGCAGAGTTCGACCAGATGGGAGATGAGATCGCGTGCCCGCTGGTCGCCGGCGATATCGCGCACGAACCGACCGTCGATCTTGACGGTGTCAGCAGGCAGGCGGTGAAGATAGTCAAGAGAGGCGGCACCGACGCCGAAATCATCGAGACAGACCCGGATGCCGGCCCGGCGCAGGCCGGAGAGCCGACGCGCCGCAGCCTCGATGTCGGCGACCGCCGCCGTTTCGGTCACTTCAATGAGAATCCGGTTCCGGATGTCCGGCGTAGAGGCCGTGAGCCGGAGAAGACCATCGACATAGCCGCTCGAGCCCAGCGAGGCGCCTGAGACATTGACGGCGATCCGTGTCAGGCCGAACCCGGGGCGTCGCAGTTGATTCAAGGCTTTCTCGGCAACCGCGAGATCGAAACCCTCGATCAGGCCCAGTTCCTCGGCGAGGCGGATGGAATCGGCGGGGCCGCGGGACCCGAACCGGGCAAGGGCCTCGAAATGGTGGGTCACTCCGGTCGCAAGATCGACGATCGGTTGGTATTCGAGGGTAAACTCCCGGGCCTGAACCATGGCCCGGAAACGATCAGCCTGATCAAGCGTCCGCTTCAGGCTCTCCGACAGGGCGGCTCCGGCACCGTCGATTCCGCCCTCCCTGATACAGGCCTCGAGGGCGAACCGGAGGGCCCGCACGGTTGAATCCGCCGAGACGACCCCGGAGAGCGCGGCCTCGGTGGTCCGAACCGCCAGGTCGAGCCCCTCGGCGGCGGCGGCGTCCCGGACCTCGTTGGCGAGATTCGTCTTGTCTTCTGATGCGCGCACCAGTGCGAACCGTTCGGGTGTCAGTTGGGCTGCGGAAGACCCGTCGATGGATTTGGCCTGAAGGACAGCCGCGACCCGCGCGGCGGCGCGCTGTTGCGCATCACCTTCGACAGCCAGTCCCGGAACGTCGACGAAGGCGACCGCAAGGGGCGCGTTCGCTTCGAGGAGCGAGCCCCGGACACGCGACAGAAGGCCGTCGGCGCTGAGGAGTTGTGGCGCTTCGGGGAGATCAAGGGTGAAGGGGGGGCCGTCGTAGGTTATGGCGCACGAAACAGCCGGCGCGAGGTCCGGGAGCTGGAAAAAGCGCAGGCGGGCCCGGCGAACGCGATCCGAACCACAGGGGATCAACGTATCGATCGGGGCGATCCTGACATTCGGCCGGATTGCCTTGAGCGTGTCGGCGAGCAGCTTTTGACTCGCCTTGCCGACGAGGTCTGTCAGCCGGGACCCGGTCCAGCTCTCTGCCGCAGGACTTTTCGGACACGGTCCAGCACCGAGCGCCAGACTGACGCGACCGTCACCGTCAAGCTCGACAAGGGTATCGGCGGCCGCGAAGGCCATGCCAAGAAGACGGGACTTCGTGTTCATACCCGACGGTTACCGGATGGAAGTGAAGACACGTTCGACGAAGAGGGTTAACGCCGCGATCAAGCCTGGCGGTTGAACGCTACCGCGCGCCCGTCGCTTGAGTTGGCCCGGCCGGATGCGCCATAGGCTGAGGGGCTGCCGCGCTGGCCGGCGACTTCCGCTGCGATGGTGCGAACGAGGCCCTCCGAGACGATCCGGGCGGCTTCGACGGCACGGGCGTGGCGGTTCAGGACGACCTCGAAAGTGGTGGTCGCCCGGATCAACCTGTCCCTGTCTTCCACGGAGGCGGCCGCGATCGAGGTGGGGTCGGCCTTCAGCTGGGCCGATTCCCGCCGGTAGGTGTTGGCCAGGTCCTGGGTACCGACGAGGGCAGCGGCGGCGTCCTGCGGACGATTCGATTCAAAGACTCCCGATTCCTCGGTCAGCCGCGCGGTAAGCCGGTTGGTCAGGTCGATCAGCTGGCAGATACGGGCGGTGGCGTTCAGTCTGGCGGCGTCGGTCATTCGCCCTGCTCCTGCATCTTCAGCATCTGGGCGACGACCTGATCGGCCAGGCCGATACCCCCGCCGCGGACGGCCTGTTTGGCCATGGCCTCGACCAGGAATCCTCGCCAGGTGCCTTCGGCTTCACCGCCGCCGAAGGGGGCTTCGGTCGAAAGGCCCTCGAACATGGGCTTGAGCATCTGTGAGAGGAAGGAGGCTTCAAACGCCTCGGCCGTCTCTCGCATGCGGGCCGGGACGACGGACGGTGCCGGTGCCGGGGGCAGGGTGGCGGGGGAAACGACCGGGTCGCTCATCACATCACCTCGATTTCGGCCTGGAGGGCGCCGGCGGCCTTGATGGCCTGCAGAATGCTGATCATGTCACGCGGGCTGACGCCGAGGGCATTGAGGCCATTGACCAGGGTCGAAAGCGAGGCCCCGCCGCGGACAATCCTTATCTCCCGACCCAGTTCTTCCTCGATCACGATATCGGTCTGGGGGACGACGACGGTTTCGCCGCCGCGACTGAAAGGTTGGGGCTGGCTGACCTCGGAACTCTCCTGGACCGAGATGGTCAGATTGCCCTGGGCGATGGCGACCGTGGAGACCCGGACGGCCTCACCCATGACGATGACACCATTGACCTCGTCGATGATGACCCGGGCCGGAGTGTCGACCATGACCTCGAGGTTTTCGACCCGGCTGATAAAGCCGGCCATCCCCATCTGGCCGGGTGCGCGCAGGGCAACGACGGTGCCGTTCTCCGCCAGGGCGGTGTTCGGATAGACCTGGTTGATCGCGGCGGCCATGCGCTGGGCCGTGGTGAAATCGGGATTGCGCAGGGTCAGCCGGACCTCGTTCATATTGGCGAGGTGAAAGCCGGTCTCGCGCTCGACCGTTGCCCCCGAGGCGATGCGACCAGCCGTGGGGACGCCCCGGGTGACGGACGAGCCCGAGGAACCGCCGCCCGAAACGGCTCCGGTCTGGATCGATCCCTGAGCGACGGCATAGACCTGGCCATCGGCACCCTGAAGGCTGGTCACGAGCAGGGTTCCGCCGAGCAGGCTCTTGGCGTCGCACATCGAGGCCACGCTGACGTCGATCCGGGCTCCCGGCGTTGCGAAAGGCGGAAGCTCGGCCGTCACCATGATGGCGGCCAGGTTCTTGGCGTTGGCGTTGGCGCCGCGAATGTTCACGCCCAGCCGCTCGGTCATGCCTTCCAGCGACTGGCGGGTGAAGGGGCAGTTGCGCAAGGAGTCGCCGGTGCCGTTCAGACCGACCACGAGGCCGTAGCCGACCAGCTGGTTGGAGCGCACGCCCTCGACCGCAGCGATATCCTTGATCCGCGACTGGGCCAGGGCTGGAGACGAGACTCCAGTCAGGGCGGCGGCGGTCAGGAGGGCGGCGAGCAGTTTCTGCATGGTCGAGGCGTCCTGGAACGGTTGCCCCGGTCGTTATGCCAGTGCTGTGCCACGAAGAAACCGGCGTAAAAACAAGGGTCGGCGGCTGCCGTGGGCGCACGCGACGGCAGAAACTGCCGGGCCGTTAACCAAACGGTGACAAGCGGGCGACAAAGCTGGGTCATGAGCTGGAATCGCTTGCCATGAAGGTTACAGGCCCGTCCGGACCGTCGTCGTCACCGGGGCCCCGTGCCGCGCGCTCGGGCGGCAGCTTTGCCGTGCCCGCCGGCGGAACGACGGCCGGCACCAGCGCGACGGTTTCCGCCCCCGCACCGTCCGCCGTTACCGATGTCGCGGCTCTCATGGCGCTGCAGGGGGTCGAGGACGTTACAGAACGGCGTCGGCGCGCGATCCGGCGTGGGGGTGGTCTGCTGGACCGGCTTGATGAGCTGAAACTGGCCCTTCTGACGGGTGAGGCGGGCGAGGGTGCCCTGGATCGGCTGACGCGGACGCTGCGTGAAGAGCGCCCGGTTGACGCTGATGCCGCGCTGAACAGCCTGCTGGATCAGATTGACCTGCGGGCCGCCGTGGAACTGGCCAAGGCCGAGTTACGCCGCAGTGCAACATAAGCGCCCGAAATTCCTTGTGAAAGTAAGGCCTGCGCACGCCGGGTGATGAAGAAATGTCACGCTCGGGCGCTGACTGCAGGCTTCACGGGTCACGCCCGCGCGAGCGTTGTTGCCGCGACTCTCTGACCTCCCTATAGGCAGGGCTGCGCCACAGGGGGGCGCTGCTAAAGACCGTGAGTGCGAACTATGACCGCATTGGCGTCTGCGATTGTCGAGCCGGCCGGTTACAGGCCGTCCGACGACGAGCCGTTCATGAGCGAGCGTCAGCTTGCCTATTTCAAGGGCAAGCTGATGGACTGGAAGGATGACATCCTTCGCGAGTCCAAGGGAACTGTCGTCAATCTGAAGGCGGAGACGGAAAATCATCCGGATCTGGTCGACCGGGCCTCTTCTGAGTCCGATCGCGCCCTGGAATTGCGCACCCGCGACCGCCAGCGCAAATTGATCTCCAAGATCGATGAAGCGCTGCGCCGGATCGAGGACGGCTCCTATGGCTATTGCGAGGAGACCGGCGAGCCGATCAGCCTCGGACGGCTGGAAGCCCGCCCGACGGCGACGCTGTCCGTAGAGGCCCAGGAACGGCACGAGCGCCGTGAGCGCGTGCACCGGGACGACTGATCGGGTCACGACGCCTTGACTTGAGGGATGCGGAGCGCGACCTGTGCGCCCCGCGCTTCCAAGGTTCTTCGAATGTCCGTCAAGGTCCGTTTCGCCCCGTCGCCGACGGGTAAGCTGCACGTCGGCAATGTCCGCACCGCTCTCGTGAACTGGATGTTCGCGAAAGGGCAGGGCGGCAAATTCGTGCTGCGCATCGACGACACCGACCTGGCGCGATCGACGCCCGAGTTCGAGCAGGGCATTGAGGACGATCTGACCTGGCTCGGTCTGGTGTGGGACGAGCGATACAACCAGTCGAAGCGGTTTGACCGCTATGAGGAAGCGGCGGCGCGGCTGAAAGCCGCCGGTCGGCTCTACCCCTGTTACGACACGTCTGAAGAGCTGGATCGCCGTCGCAAGGTGCAGCTGTCGCGCGGCCTGCCGCCGATCTACGACCGCGCTGCGCTGGAACTGACTGACGCCGGGAGGGCGGCCTATGAGGCCGAGGGCCGGCGTCCGCACTGGCGCTTCAAGCTGGAGGGCCGCCGCGTGGCCTGGGAAGATCTGGCACGCGGCCATGCCGAGGTGGACACGACCTCCATGTCGGACCCGGTCCTGATCCGCGAGGATGGCCTGTTCCTCTACACCCTGCCGTCGGTCGTCGACGACATCGACATGGCCATCACCCACGTCATCCGCGGCGAGGACCACGTCACCAATACCGGGGCGCAGATCGAGATATTCGAGGCCCTGGGCGCGACCGTCCCCGGCTTCGCCCATATGCCGCTGCTGGTGGGGGCCGATGGTCAGGCGCTGTCCAAACGGCTGGGCTCTCTGTCGATCGCCGAGATGCGCGACCAGGGCTATGAGCCGATCGCCATCACCAGTCATCTCGGCCGGATCGGCACTTCGGACCCGCTGGAAGTCGAGGCGTCGGTCGAGGCCCTCGGCAGCAGCTTCGCCTTTTCGAAAATGGGGCGTTCGCCGGCGCGTTATGACACGGCCGATCTGGATCGTCTGAACGCCCAGTCACTTCATGTCATGGACCATGCGGTCGCCCGGCCCCGGCTGGCCGAACTGGACGCCGATCTGGGCGAGGCCTTCTGGAACGGGGTGCGAGGCAACCTTCAGAAATTCGCCGATGTCGTTGAAATGGCAACGATCGTGCGTGGCCCGATCACGCCGGTCATCGAGGACGCGGCCTTTGCGGCGGCGGCGCTGGCGGCCCTGCCGGAGACCATCGACGAGACCCTGTGGCCGGTGTGGACGAACGCGGTCAAGGAAGCCACCGGCGCCAAGGGCAAGGCCCTGTTCATGCCGCTGCGGATGATGATCACCGGCCAGTCGCATGGCCCGGACATGGCGACCCTGGCACCGATGATCGGTCGCGAGCGGATCGTGAAGCGGCTGAAAGGCGAGACGGCCTGAGGCTGGTCCGTCCGGTTTTCGGTAACAAAAAAGGCCGCCCCTTGCAGGGCGGCCTTTGACGTTCAGGGCCTGAAGGCGATCAGGCGTTGCAGGCAGCGATCTGTTCGGCGGTCAGGGCGATGCCCTTGTAGCTGAAGGAGGAGACGGCCCCGAAGCGAGCCACGACGCGGCGGCAGGCGCGGGTGGCGGGCTGGTTGGCGCCGCCGGTGGCGGTGCAGGTCGCGCCGGTGCAGTTCCAGGAGGCACCGTCGATGATGGCGCGGGCGGCCGGGGCACGGGCGGCGTCGACGAGGACGGCGCTTGTGGAGGGGCTTTGGGCGAAGGCGGGGGCGGCGGCGAAAAGGGCCGCGGCGATGAGCAGAGCACGCATGGGGAGGGTCTCCGGTGGCGCAGGACGACCATCCGTCCTGCTGACTTACCGGTGATTACTTATCGGCGATCATGTTGCAAGTGCGGCATGTCGTCAGCGACCTGCATGGCCGCGATCGCGGCCTCAACCGTGTCGCAAACGACCCAGGCCTGACGGAAGCTGGCGGGGGTCATGCCCTCGGCGATGCTGTGCTCCATCACCGCCAGGAGCGGCTCCCAGAAACCGTTCAGATTCAGAAAGATGACCGGCTTGGAATGCAGGTCCAGCCGCTTCCACGACAGGACCTCGATGACCTCTTCGAGGGTCCCGACACCGCCCGGGGCAACCACGAAGGCGTCGGACTGGTCGTACATGATCGTCTTGCGCTCATGCATGGACGGCACGATCAGGGTCTCGACGTCGTCAAACAGACGTTCGCGGCTGCGAAGGAAGCCCGGCATGACGCCCAGAACCCGGCCGCCGGCCCCGTGGGCCGCGCGGGCCGAGGCCCCCATGAGGCCGACGCCTCCGCCCCCATAGACCAGCCTCCAGCCGGCGCGGGCCGTCTGCTCGCCAAACGCGCGGGCCGCGGCTGTATAGGCCGGATCGGACAGGTCCGATGAGCCGCAGAAAAGGCAGACGGACTTTCCGTCGAAGGGCTGGATGGCGACAGGCGAAGACATGGGGCCTCGGGAACGGATGGGAGACAACGGCCCCCTCGGCGCGCTATCTGGGCCGATACTCCTAGCGGTCGGATGCATGCGATGAAACGGGCCATGTTCGGCAAGGTGGCGACAGCGTTGCTGCTAAGCGCTGCAAGCGCGGCTTGTTCACCACCCACCACCCCCGAAGCGGAGACGGCGCGCGGGCCGGCCTCCGTCGAAGGATGGACCCGGCCGCCGATGATCCGTTCGGTGCAGCGCGTGCCGGGCGGTCTGGTTTTCACCGGACAGGCTGAGCCGGGTGCCCGGGTCGTGCTGCGCAGTGATACGGGACCGGCCCACGCCGCTGCCGCAAACGATCAGGGCCGGTTCGAGATTCGAATCACCGCACCGACCGGGAACCTGCTGCTGCGGCCCGAAACCCAGGTAGGACAGGATGCCGCCCCGGCCCCCGAGCGGCTGCTGATCGTGGCGGGCGGTCAGGGGCCCGTCGCGATCCTGCGCACCGGCGGACCGACACGGCGACTGGACCGGGCTCCGGCGCTGGGTGCGGTCGACAGTGATGGCCGGATGCGGCTGGCCTCGGGTCGCAGCGCGTCGGGAGGGGTGCCTGTCGATCTTGAGGCCGGCGGCGAGGTCGGACGTATCACACCGGACGCGGCGGGCCGCTGGAGCCTGGTGCTGGCCCC